>JBFKCZ010000176.1:0-6055 GCA_041620035.1 Pseudomonadales bacterium | reverse complement strand
GTCGTAGTCGAGATCGTCGAGGTCCCGGTAGAAAGGGAAGACCTGGTGCGGGGTCAGCATCCCTTTGTAGATGATGATCCTGCTGGACAGACTGCAGACGTAGAACAGCTTTCGTTCATCGAGCGAAGCATCGCCGCGCAACCGGTGAGTTGCGTTCTTGCGGATGACATACAGGCGGCGCTCGAACGTTGCCTGATCGATGCCGGGTGCTGCGCCGATGAAGAGCTGCTCGATGTGGGGCATCGCGCGGCGCGCCGCTTTGCCGATGTCGGCGCCCTCGGGATCCACCGGCAGCTTGCGCCAATGCAGCACCGTCTGCCCCTCGGCGCGGACGCGCTCTTCGAGTACGCGTTTGCAGTGACTGCGCTCTTTCAGGTCGCGCGGCAGGAAAACGTTTCCGACGCCATACTCGCCGGCCGCTGGCAGCTTGAACTTGAGCCGGCGCGCGAGCTTCTTGAAGAGCTTGTGGGGCAGCGCGGTGAGAATGCCGGCCCCGTCGCCCGTGTTCTTCTCGTAGCCCACGCCGCCGCGGTGCACCATGCAGCAATTGATATGCTCTGCGGCCCGGACGATCTGATTGCGCGCACGGCCCTTGATGTCGCAGACAAAACCGACGCCGCAGCTCTCGTGCTCGAATGCAGGGTCGTACAAACCCGTCGCCGACGGCAGCCCGAGGCTGAGTTCGGCCGAGAGGTCGCTGCGTGCACCGCTTGTCATCGTCTGAGAGTCTCCTAAATCGTCGTCGCGGTCACGCGCCAATCGGGGCGTTCACCACCCTTGTGCGGCCCGAATGAGTGCGGCCCGAGTGCTGCTGAAGTGTTCGAGGCGCCGTGTCCTGGGCGTACAAGCCCGCGGCGCACAAGCCCGCGGCGCACTTCGATCGGTGGTTGTGCGGCGTCCGGCGCACGCGCAACGGCCAAGCAGCGCACATCCGGAAGCGGCCCGCGAATTTAACACCGGCACCTTTGTTGTCAACCTGGCGTCGTCAACCGGGCGCGCTGACCGTTGGTCCGCATGCCGAGCTGCCTCGGGGCATTCCCATGGCCCGGCGGTCGAACATCTCAGAAAGTGCAGGGGCGATCAAGCCGCGCCGACGCGGTACCAGTACCGGTAGAGCGTCTCGAAGCCCAGGGACCTGTAGAGGGCGATCGCATCGGCGTTGTCGGCTACGACCTGCAGGTAGGCGTGATCCGCGCCCTTGGTGCTCCCCCAGGCGAGCAGGGCCTCCACGGTCCGACGACCGTGCCCGGCGCGGCGTGCCGTGGCACTGGTGGCGATGTCGAACAGGCCCACGAGTCCGAGCTCCGCCACCGCGAGCCCGCAACTCAAGGGTTCCTCGGTGCCGCCGGTATTCACCTGGAAGACGTGTTCGTTGTGGATGCCTCGCAGGAGTGCGGCATGCAGCGGCTGGGTGGACGTCGGCGTGCCGGTGATCCGGTCGTAGTGGACGAGCCACTCGTCACGCGGCAGCTCGAACACGCCGCGTGGGCGTTCGAAGGGCCGGTTCGCCAGTTGGCGCGTCATGACCAACGTCGGGTCGATGGTGCGATAGCCACGCGCCTCGAGATGTCAATCGAGGCGTTGGTCCGGTCCGATGTCGGTCAGCCGGAAGATGGGCTGAAGGCCCTCGCGCGCGAAGCGGTTTTCGCAGTCCCGTACCTTGAGACCCAGTTCCAGCCGGCCCGGATATAGAGGCACCACGCAGTTCGCCCGCTTCGTGAATCCCCGCGTGAATCGCAGGATCCAGCCGTCGATTAGCAGCTGGTGCAACGCGGGCCAGGCGTTGAGCGATGCTTCTTCGATGCGGATGGGCAAGGGATCCTGTGAGTGTGTCATCGCCTGGCATCTGCAGGTTTCGAGGGCCCGGGCATTATCGCCAGATCCACACAAAGGGGGTGCCGCGTCCGGCGCGACACCTCTCGCGATCGGTTCTAACATCGCGGACGATGCGCGACACCTTTCCCGTCATCGTTCATACCGTGCTGTGGCGACGGGGCTCGCTGCTACTGCTGCGTCGCGCGGGGACCGGCTTCCTGGACGGGTGGTATGCGCTGCCTGGCGGTCACCTGGCCGCGGGCGAAGGTGTGGTCGATTGCGCTATTCGGGAGTGTCGCGAGGAGGCGGGCGTCGATCTCCTTCGCGCGGCAGTGCAACCGCTGGCCGCGCTGCCGTATCTCGGCAGCAGCGGACAGGGGGTGGACTTCATCATGAGCTGCGACACCTTCGGGGGCGAGCCGCGCATCGCCGAACCCGACCGCTTCGACGATCTGCGCTGGGTGCGGCCCGATGCGCTGCCGGCGCGTGCCGTGCCCTATCTCGCGAAGGTGTTGGAGATGCGGGCGAACGGTGAGTGGTTCGCCGAGTTCGATAGCTGAGCGCGATGCCCCATTTGCATTCGATGCCATGCGCAACGACCCGCGGATGAGCAGGCCGCGATGGCCCGCGTCGGGAAATAGAGCTGGGCCCTGCTACAATCCGCGCCCTTCGTCAGTCTTGAGCCAAGGGAACTCACCATGAAGAAACCTGTTCGCGTCACGGTCACGGGCGCTGCCGGCCAGATCGGCTATGCGCTGCTGTTTCGAATCGCATCCGGCGAGATGCTCGGCAAAGATCAGCCGGTCATTCTGCAGCTGCTGGAAATCACGCCCGCCCTCGGCGCGCTGAAGGGCGTCATCATGGAAGTGGAAGACTGTGCGTTTCCGCTCGTTCATGGGCTGGTGCCGACCGATGACCCGAACGTCGCATTCAAGGACGCGGATTACGCGCTCCTGGTGGGTTCGCGGCCACGCAGCAAGGGCATGGAACGAAAGGATCTGATCGAAGCGAATGCCGCGATCTTCTCGGTGCAGGGCAAGGCGCTGAACGATCATGCGTCGCGCAACGTGAAGGTACTCGTGGTGGGTAACCCGGCGAATACCAACTCGCTGATTGCGCAGCGCAATGCACCCGATCTGGATCCGCGCCAGTTCACCGCCATGACGCGGCTCGATCACAACCGTGCCCAGGCTCAGCTCGCGCAGAAGACCGGCAAGCACATCACCGACGTCAAGGGCCTTTGTATCTGGGGCAACCACTCGGCCACGCAGTACCCCGACATCCACAAGGCGACCGTGGCCGGCAAGCGGGCGCTCGATCTCGTCGATCAGGACTGGTACACGAAGACCTTCATCCCCAGCGTTCAGCAGCGGGGTGCGGCGATCATCGAGGCGCGTGGGGCGTCGAGCGCTGCGTCCGCGGCCAACGCGGCAATCGATCACATGCGCGACTGGTCGCTTGGCAGCAACGGCGCAACCGTCAGCATGGCCGTCTACTCGGACGGCAGCTACGGCGTGACCAAAGGGCTCATCTACTCCTTCCCCGTGGTATGCAAGGGCGGCGACTGGCAGATCGTGCAGGGGCTCGAGATCAACGCGTTCAGTAAGGAGAAGATGCAGGCGACCGAGACCGAGCTCAAGGAAGAGCGAGACGCGGTGGCGCACCTGCTGCCGAAGTGATCATGCGCGCGATGGCCTGCCAGAGGTCGTCGCGGCTCAGTATGTCGTTGTGACCGGCCGCGAGTTCGATGGTCTCGGCGGTTGGGCCGATGGCCTTGGCGAGGCACCGCGACTCGCCTGGCGGAACGATCGTGTCCTGCGACCCCACCACGATAGTCAGTGGTTGGGTCAGACGGTGCGCGACCGCATCGACCTGGAATGGGTGCGCCAGCAGCAGGCGCGCCGGTAAGAACGCCGGCGCGTGCAGCGCCACGACGTTACCGAAACTGCAGAACGGGCTGATCAGAACCATGCCGGCAACCCGCGTACCGAGTTCCGCTGCCGCAAGCGACGCAACGCCGGTGCCCAGACTGCGGCCAATCAGAAACACCCGATCTTCGGCCGACGTCAACGAATGGACGTGTGCTGTCGCATCGTGCACGAGCGCACGTTGCGACGGGGCACCTTCGCTCTCGCCATAACCGCGGTAGTCGATCAGATAGGCGCGCGCGGGCAGCGCCGCGAATCGATGGGCGTAGGACGCGGCCGGCTCCGCATTGCCGCCGAAGTAGAAGATCACCGGGCTCGCGATCGCAGGGTTGATGAGATGGCCGCGTTGCGTCGCATCGGTGATTCGGATCTCGATCGGTTCCGAAGCAATGTTGCGCGGCAACGGCGCGGCGGCGACGCGTTGATAGATCAACGCGTCCTGGGTGAAGTAGTACAGGGCGCACAGCGACAGGTACACGCAGGCCGCGCCACCCATCAGCTTCACGGTCGCCCTCATCGCGGCGGCTCGATGTCGACGGCAACGCGTTCGAGCCGTCCGCCGTCCAGACGGTAGACCGCATGGCAGCCGGCGATTTCGTCGTCACGGTGTGTGACCCGGACGATGGTGACGCACAGCTGCCGCAGCTGTTCGTTGACGCGGCCGCGTGTTGCATCGTCGGGCTCGAGTGCGAACAGCGCCGAGTTGTTTCGAATCGTACCTGTGAACAACACCTCTCCCTGCAGCACCGCGCCGACCGAAGAGCGCACCAACTCCACACAAGCCGCCGGGGGCTTGCCATCGAAGCGGATATCGCCGGTGTCAGGTTGAATCAATCCGAGCAGGCATTTCAACAGCGTCGACTTGCCCGATCCGGAACTGCCCAGTATGGCCACATCGCTGCCCGCCGTGAGGAGCCGCGACACTGGGGCGCGGGACGAAGGTGCTAGCGACCCGTGAACTTCGGCGTACGTTTCTCACCGAATGCACGTCGCCCCTCGGCGCCGTCGTCGCTGTCACGCACGGTCAGCAAGTCACGGCGCGCAACCGCGGCCGCTTCCGCCGGGCTTCGATTCAGGGTCTGGCCCACGAAGCGCTTGATCGTGGTCACCACCAGCGGTGCAGACCGCGCGAGTATTCGGGCATACGCGAGCGCGGCCCCGAGCTGTTCGCCATCGGCAACCACACGATTGACCATGCCGACTTCATAGGCGCGCTGCGCGCTCAGGTCCTCGCCGAGCAGCATGAACTCCATTGCGATCTTGTGCGGCAGTCGGGCGGCGGCGCTGGCGATGAGACCGCCGGTGAAGCCAACCTGTGCCTCGGGATACTTGAAGATCGTACTCTGCGCGGCAACCACCAGATCGCACATCTGCACGATCACGTAGGCGCCGCCGATGCACCAGCCCTGCAGCGCCGCGATCACCTGTTTGTCGAGCGCGACGCCAACGCCGGGAACGCCTTGCCACATTTCCCGCGGCGGATCCTTGATGTCGGCGCCCACCGAGAAGGCACGCTCACCCGCGGCGCAAAGCACCGCGACCCGTTCGTCGCCGTCGGCGAATCGCTGCCAAGCGGCGTTCAGTCCGACGATTACCGCTTCGTTGAGCGCGTTCATGCGGTCGGCGCGGTCGATGGTGATGAGCGCGATGCCGGGTTCCGGGACCTCGTAGCGAACGACTGAGTCCTGCGCCATGGTCCTGGTCACTTCTTGTCGAGCCAGGCGTTGAACTTCGCGGTGCGCTTGTCCCGGAATGCCGCGACTCCCTCGCGTGCGTCGGGATGGTGATCGGAGATCGCGGTCTTGGCTGCGATCTCGTCCAGTGACTGTTCCAGTGTCAGTTCCGCGGCGTTGTAGATGGAGCGCTTGAGCAGACGCATGGACACCTGCGGCCCCTCGGCGAGTTCACGCGCGAAGGCGAGTGCGCGATCGCGCAGCGCGGCGTCGTCGACCACTTCGTGCACGAGGCCGAGGGCGTGCGCTTCATCCGCGGACACGATGCGCTTTCGCATGAGGAAGTCCATCGTGCGGGCGACACCCATGAGTTGCACGAGCAGGTACTGACCGCCTTCGTCGGGCAACAGGCCGAAGCGCAGCGTAGCGCTGCCGACCTTTGCACTGCGCGCGGCGATGCGGAAGTCGCAGGCGAGCGCGAGTGAGAATCCGGTTTGAATCGCCACACCGTTGACTGCAGCGATCGACAACTTGTCGAGATCGCGAATCGCAGTGTTCACTTTCTGGGAGATCAGGCGCAGTCCATCGTAGGTGCCGATGTCGCTGTCGTGGCCGGGCGGAATCGGGGGTACCAGCGGC
>JBFKCZ010000175.1:0-6068 GCA_041620035.1 Pseudomonadales bacterium | reverse complement strand
GGTCCGCCGCTTCGACATTGCCGTCGCCCGCGAGTCGGATTCCGCTTCGGAGCCGCGGCAGGTGCTGTTGCGCCTCGAGGGTCATGCGCGCGTCGTCAACGAGCGCCCCCGTCACGAGGGCGACATTCTCGTCGCCGTGTTGCCTGAGGTGTCCGAGTCGGCGCCGACGTGTGCGGGATGCGAGCTGAAGGTTCGGTGGCAACTCGAAGGTGGATTCGGCATCGATCTCGACGGATTCGTGACCCTCGATGGCGACGGCTTCGAGGTGCCTGTCGACGCCGCCCGGACGCTCGGCCTTGGCGGCGCGCGATTCGAAACCCTGCGCGGTCGCTGGACGGTCGCGGGTGGCGATGGCGGTGGCACACTCCTCGTGAAGGCGCGAGACATCGGATTGCCGCGTGGCAGCCTCGATGCCGTGGATCTCGCACTCGAGGCGCGCTCCTCGCTGTGGCACACGGACTGGTTCGCTCGCATCAACTCGCTCGATGTACGTGCCGGGGCCGACGCAACGAGCCTTTCCGGCATTGCCGTGGCGCTGCGATCGGGGCTCACGGGCAGCGTCCTCGAATTCGACTCGGGTAGCATCGACCTGGCCCCTCAGGTGCCCATCGTTCGCAGCGCGCTCTCGGGTGTTCCGGTGGCGGTGGAATGGATCGATGCATTGGCGCCACGCGGCAGGATCGACAGGATCTCCGGTCGCTTCGACCTCGGCGATCTCGAATTGTCGGCGACGGCGGAACTGAGCGAGGCCGCCGTGGAGCATTACAAGGGTGTACCGATGTTGCGCAACACGCGCGCGAAGATCGTCGGCAACGAGCGTGGATTCCTCGCCCACGTCGATGCGCGCGACATGACGCTTGGACTGATGGACATCTACGAAGCGCCGACGATTCTCGATGAAGTTCGCGGCGACGTGCAGCTGTGGTTCAAGGACAAGTTCGTCGTCGTACACGGTGAGGACATCGAGGCGAAATTCGGCGGCACTCGCGCGCGCGGTGCATTCTCCGTGTCACGGCCTGAAGAAAAGCCGGAGCAGCGTATCAGCGTCTGGGTGACCACCGATTCGATCGATGCCCTCGATGCGCGAGCATTCGTGCCGAAGAAACTCTCGCCGCGGATCATCGAGTGGCTCGATCAGGGTGTCATTGCGGGCATCGTCGAAGACGCCCGCGTGGTGTTCTACGGCCACATCCGCGCCGAAGAGGGCTTGCCGATGCGGCAGGCCGAGATCGCGTTTCGCGTCGACGGCGGCGCGGTGCGCTTCCACGAGGACTGGCCGATTGCCGCAGCACTCGATGCTCAGGTGTCGATCACCATGGCCGGCGTCGATGCCTGGCTGGATCGGGGCATGATCCGCGGCATCGCGCTTGATTCCGGGCGGCTCACGAGTCCCCGGTCCGGTGAGTACATCGACATCGAAGGCCGTGGCGCCGGCAGCGGCGAGTCGGCCCTCGATCTGATCGAGGACTCACCGCTTGCGCAGACGCTGTCGTTCATTCGGCCCGACTGGCAGCTCGACGGTCCACTCACCTATTCCATGGCGATGCGGGTGCCGATCAAGCAGGACGCCCGCACTGAGCTGAGCGTCGATCTCGATGTGCAACTCGACGGCGTCACCGCGGATCTCGGGACTGTGGGTCTGACGTTCTCGGATCTGGTTGGGCCCGTGAGTTACCGATACCCGCACGCGGTGACCAGTGCAGGTGTGCGCGGGCGGCTGTTCGGGCGTCCCGCGAAGTTCGATGCCCGGTTCGAGGGCGGCCGCATTGCGCTCGGTATCGATGGCAGTGCGGATGTCGTCGACGTCGGCAACTGGTTGGCTGTCGATCCGCGCGGCATGGTGACGGGTGAGTTCGACTTCACCGGCGAGTTTTCGGTCTGGCCGGGGACCGAGCGCGCGCCGAGGGTTGCCGTTCGCAGCGATCTGGATGGTGTCGGCGTCGAGCTGCCGGCGCCGCTCTACAAAGAACCCGCGGCCGCTCGGCCGGCACATGTCGAGGTCGAGTTGCGCGACGATGGTCTGTTCGTTGGCGGGGGCGCCGATCGGCAGATCGGGTTCTGGGCACGCATACCGAACGAAGGCGCGGTCGCAGCCCACATCGGCATCAACGCGCCGTTGCCTGCGGAGGATCCGACACTCGAGAAGATCGTCGTCACCGGCGCGCTCGACTCCCTCGTGCTGGACGATTGGATCGGCCGCTTCGGCCGCTCGCTCGGCGCGGATCTCGATACAGTGACGCGCGGCGAACATGCGCTCGAGTTGTCCGTCATCGACTTTGCCATTGCGAGCGCCCGGTACCGCGAAGCGGTGTTCGAGTCGGTGGTCGCGAACGTGGATCTCGGCCCCGAGGGTGTGGGTGTCGCCGTCGTATCGCCCGGCATCGAGGGTGAGCTGCTATTGCCTGCGGCGGGCGTGGTCAGTCTCGATCTGAAACGGTTGTCCTTGCCCGCGGGCGACCCGGAGTCCGACACCGATCCGCTGGCCGACATCGACCCCAGCTTCATCACGACGGCGGAGGTCAAAGTGTCCGAGATCGCCGTGGGCGATCAGGCCTATGGCGCATGGCAGTTCAAGATCGCCCGCGACGCATCCGTCCTTGTCGTCGATGACCTGTCGGGTCAGTTCCGTGGCCTCGACATCGCGACCGATGCACCCCTGCGCTGGCACTTCGAGGGTGACGCGCGTACCGAGTTCAAAGGTAGCGTGAGCGGGGAGAACCTGGCCACGGTGCTGCCCGCATTCGGCTATGCGCCGAGTGTGGAGACGGAGTCCGTCGCCGCGAAGGTCGACCTCGTCTGGCCGGGGTCGCCACTCAATTTCGATCTGGCGCGATTGAAGGGTATGGTAAACGTCGAGGCGAAGGAGGGTCGCTTCGTGGACGTCGAGAGTGGATCGGGTGCGATGCGCGTGTTCAGCCTGTTGAACTTCACGACGATTGCCAAGCGCATGGCACTGGACTTCTCCGACGTCTTCGGTAAGGGGATCAGTTTCGACGAAGTCACCGCAGGGGTCGCCATGGATGGCGGCAACATCCGTTTCGTCGACCCCATGGTCATCGACGGCTCGGGCGCGTACTTTCGAGTCGGTGGACAGGTGGATTTCTTGAGCGGAGCCCTGGACAACGAAATGGTCGTGACGCTGCCGGTCAGTTCGAGCTTGCCGTGGTACGCGGCCTACCTGAGCTTCATCAACCCGATCGCGGCCGGCGCCGTCCTCGTTGGCGAGCGTCTGTTCCGCAACCAGATCGATCAGTTCTCGTCGGCCACCTACAAGGTCACCGGCACCCTCGAGGATCCCAAGGTGGAGTTCGTGCGCGTATTCGGTCGAGGCCCGACCGCGACACCCGCGGCGCAACCCGACGTGACGAACGGACCAGCCACGCCGGCCGAGACACAGAAGTCCGCAGCCGAGACGACCGAGGAGCCCACATGAACCAGGTCTTGTCGCGCGCACGCGCCGCCATTCTCGATCCCGCGTCGCTCACGGACGCATCCATCGACGGTGTCCTGGCGCAGCTGACCGGTGGGGGCATCGACTTCGGCGAGATTTACTTTCAGGCCGTGCGCAGCGAGAGCTGGGCCCTCGAAGACGGCATCGTGAAGGAAGGGGCATTCAGTGCCGACCGCGGCGTCGGCGTGCGTGCACTGGCGGGTGAGAAGACGGGCTTCTCCTATTCCGACGACATCAACGCGCGCGCACTGAATGACGCGGTCGCCGCGGCACGCAGTATCGTCCGTCAGGGAGCGAGCGGCAGCGCGCCGTTCCTGAACACCACACAAGCGGTGGCGCGCTATGCGGGACTCGATCCACTCGTGTCGTTGGCCGAGAGTCAGAAGATCGCACTGTTGCGCAGTCTGGACGCCGAGGCGCGGCGCCAAGATCCGCGTGTCACGCAGGTCAACGCGCGCGTTTCGATGGTGCATGAGCTCAACTTCGTCGTGGCGACGGACGGCACGCGTGCCGCCGACGAGCGACCCCTCGTGCGGCTCGACGTGAGCGTAATCGTCGAACAGGGTGGACGCAGAGAGCGAGGCTCCGCTGGCGCGGGCGGACGAATCTCGCTCGAGCAACTCGCCCGCGGCGATGGCGCCCTGGCGCTCGCCCGCGAGGCGGTGCGGATCGCGCTCGTAGCCCTCGATGCGACGGTTGCGCCCGCAGGGCCGATGGCCGTGGTGCTCGGCCCGGGCTGGCCGGGCGTTCTGCTGCACGAGGCGGTCGGGCACGGACTCGAAGGAGACTTCAACCGCAAGGGCAGCTCGGCCTTCTCCGGGCGCGTGGGCGAGCGAGTGGCGTCGCCGTTGTGCACGGTCGTCGATGACGGCACGCTGGCGGACCGACGCGGTTCCCTGACCGTGGACGACGAAGGCTCACCAACGCAGCGGACCGTCCTGATCGAGAACGGCGTACTCAAGGGCTATCTGCAGGACAAGCACAACGCGCGCCTGATGAACACGGTGAGCACCGGCAACGGCCGGCGTCAGTCGTACGCACATCTGCCCATGCCGCGCATGACCAATACGTTCATGCTCTCCGGTTCGCACGAACCCGAAGAGATCATCCGCAGCGTCGATCGGGGCATCTATGCCGTCAACTTCGGCGGCGGCCAGGTCGACATCACGTCGGGCAAATTCGTGTTCAGTACGACGGAGGCCTATCTGATCGAGAAAGGTAAGGTCACCCGGCCGGTGAAGGGCGCGACACTCATCGGCAGCGGCCCGGAGGTGATGACCCGCGTGTCGATGGTGGGCAACGATCTGGCACTCGATGCCGGGGTAGGCGTGTGCGGCAAGGACGGCCAATCGGTGCCCGTGGGCGTGGGTCAGCCGACGTTGAAGGTGGATCAGATCACGGTGGGCGGCACGGGGTGATCCGCAACGATCTCCCGCAGCATCCGAAACAGCGCGCGGGCGTGGGCCGGGTCGTCGCTGTGCGACCGCGTGCGCCGCACCTGCATGCGCAGCTGTTGAACGTCCGTGCCGGGGTACTCGGTGACGAAACGGGTCAGCGCTTCGTCGTCGGCGATCAGTTCGCTGCGCCACCGTTCAAGACTGTGATGGGCATAACGCGATTCCGCGCTCTTGCGCTCGATGCCGTCGATTGCCGCCTCGATGGTGGCGACATCGGCGCGTCGCATGAGCCTGCCGATGAGCTGCGCGTGGCGTTTTCTGGCGATGTGACTGGTGATGCGCGCGTGTTCGATGAGCACGCGGCGCAACTCGTCGTCGAGGGGAATCAGCTCGAGTTGGTCGGCACCAAGCGTGGCGAGTTGCACGCCGAGCTCACGCAGACGGCGCGCTTCGCGCTTGCGCGCCGATTTGCTCTCGGGGGTATCGATTGATTCAGACATCGAAAAAACACTATCACGACGGCGCGGCATGCGCGCCGTCGACAACAGATCCGCCGACTCCGAACGTAAACGACTGGCCGAGATGGTCGAGCGAATTCTCGCCATGGCGGCGCGCGCGGGGGCGAGCGCCGCCGAGGTGGCGGCGAGCGAGGACTCCGGGCTGTCGGTCAGCGTGCGCATGGGCGAACTCGAAACGGTGGAATTCAGTCGCGACCGGGGTTTCGGGATTGCCGTGTACTTCGGCGAACACAAGGGGTCGGCCAGTACATCCGACACCTCCCCCGACGCGATCGAAGCCACGGTCGCTGCCGCCTGCAACATCGCGCGATTCACCGAGGCCGATCCGTTCAATGGCCTCGCCGATGCCTCCCGAATGGCGACCAGCATGCCGGATCTGGATTTGTCGCACCCCTGGGAGATCGACACCGACCAGGCGTCGGCGATGGCGCTGCGCGCGGAGTCGAGCGCCCGGGCCTTCGACTCGCGCATCGTCAACTCCGAGGGCGCGAGCGTGAGCACTCACCGGGTGCTGTCGGTGTACGGCAACAGTCACGGATTCCTCGGTCATCAGACGACCACGCGACACGGATTGTCTTGTGCGGTGATCGCCGAAGATGGAAAGGGTATGCAGCGCGATCACTGGTTCACGGTTTCGCGTGCCGCCGACAAACTCGATGCCGCGGAAAGGGTGGGGTCGGAAGCCGCGCGGCGCGCGGTGGC
>JBFKCZ010000174.1:0-6099 GCA_041620035.1 Pseudomonadales bacterium | reverse complement strand
CGGGCACGCTGGTGGCCGTGGCGTTCCCGTCGATACCGCTCTGGATCCGGATGTAGCCACCCCGCATGTCGAGCTGGCCCTCGAACAGGCTCGTGTTTGGCGTGTGACCGATGGCGATGAACACACCGGCCAGTGGCACTTCGCGCCTGCTCGAATCCAGGGTTGAGCGGAGCTTCACGCCGGTCACACCGGATTCGTTACCGACGACCTCGTCGAGTGTGTGGTTCCACAGCAGTTCGATCTTGCCTTCGTCGGCTCGCTTGAACAGTCGGTCCTGCATGATCTTCTCGGCGCGCAGTGCGTCGCGGCGATGCACCAGGTGCACGCGCTTGGCGATGTTGGCGAGGTACAGCGCCTCTTCGACCGCCGTATTGCCGCCACCAATGACGGCGACCTCCTGGTTGCGATAGAAGAAGCCATCGCAGGTGGCGCAGGCGGATACCCCCTTGCCCTTGAACGCTTCTTCCGACGGCAGACCCAGGTACCGGGCTGATGCGCCGGTCGCGATGATGAGCGCGTCGCAGCGGTACTCGGCCTGATCGCCGACGAGCCGGAACGGCCGCGCCGACAAGTCGGCAGTGTGGACGTGATCGTGCACCGGATTGACGCCGAAGCGCTCGACGTGGCGTTGCATGCGCAACATCAGCTCGGGACCCTGGAGGCCCTCGACGTCGCCCGGCCAGTTGTCGACATCGGTTGTGGTCGTCAGTTGTCCGCCGACCTCGATGCCAGTGACGAGTGCGGGGTTGAGATTCGCGCGGGCTGCGTAGAGCGCCGCGGTGTAGCCCGCCGGGCCGGACCCCAATACGACCAGTCGATGGTGTTGCGTGCTGAGACTCATCGCGTACGCCCGCGGCTGCGCTCGATGGTCGCCATGAAGGGTCCTGCGAGTCGGTGCGAAGCAACATGCTCGACGAAGGTCTCGCCGGCTTCGTTGCGCGCGTCCACATCGTGCCCCGCGGCCGTGAAAACCGTGATGTAACGCTCGAAATCTTCCGGCCGCATGCTGCGATAGGCGCGCAGCAACAGTCGGAAATCCGGATGATCGCCGTCTCTGCCCGGGATCGGGGCGAGAAAACTCTCGATCCGTTCGTCGGACCACACCTCGTCGGTGACTTTCTTCTTGTCGGGTCGCATGGCGGCTCGCTGGGCCAGGGAACGCAAAGCGCGTCATCATACTCGAATGGATCGGTACGCCAAGTCATCCGCAAGCCGCTTCGAGAAGTGGGGAGTAACATCATGAATAAAATGAGAAATTTGTAGGCGTATCGGACTTAGGGATACACTCAGCGCCAATTTACGAGGGCCAACCTTTGAGTCGAGCCAATTCAGCGCCAACCCCGACGGGCGCACCCATGAAGGAAGTCGCGCTGATCGGGCTGGTCGCGCTGGCGGCGTACGTCTTCCTGGCCATCTTTTCGTACTCGCCGATGGACCCGGCCTGGTCGTTTCAAGGCACCGCACTCGAGGTCAGCAATCTGGTCGGCGCCTCCGGTGCCTGGGCTGCCGACGTGGTTCTGTCGCTGTTCGGCCGCATGGCCTATCTGATCCCCCTGGTGCTGCTGATCGCCGGCATACGCACGCTGCGGGTTCGGCGCTGGGACTGGAATCGCGTGGGTCTGCGGGCGGGCGGCTGGCTCGCCGTCCTGATTCTGGGGGCCGTGCTGATTCGCCTCCACGCGACACCCGATTCGGCACTTCCAGCCGGGGCGGGCGGAATGATCGGCGACTGGCTCGTTGCGGTCGGCCTGCCGTTGTTCAACTGGGTGGGACTCACGTTGATCGCGCTGGTCGGTGTGAGCCTCGGACTGCAGGCTGCGCTCGGTTTTTCGTGGATCCATCTCGCCGAACGTTCGGGGGCGCTGGTGTATCGCCTGAGTTCGCGGACCATTGCGCTGTGGGACGACTGGCTCGACCGCTATCGGGAACGCAAGGCCGCGGCACTGGACCAACAGGCGCGCAAGGCGCAGCGCTCGGAGGCCGTGAAGACCGAACAGTTCCTCCGCCAGACGCGTAAGCCGCCGGAGATCAAGCCACCGGCGCCCGCAACGCCGGCCAAACCACAGCAGAGACCGCTGTTCGAATCCCACAGTACGGCCGGTTTGCCGGACTTCGACCTGCTCGACGAGCAATCCGCGACGACCGGCGGCTATTCCGAGGAGTCCCTGTCGGCAATCTCCCGACTGCTGGAACTCAAGCTCAAGGACTTCGGTGTCGATGCGGAAGTCGTGTCGGTCTTGCCGGGCCCGGTCATCACCCGATTCGAAATCCAGCCGGCGGCCGGCGTGAAGGTCAGCCGCATCAGCGGGCTCGTGAAGGATCTGGCGCGTTCACTGGCGGTGATCAGCGTGCGCATCGTGGAGGTCATACCCGGAAAATCCGTCGTCGGCATCGAGATCCCGAACGAAAACCGGACCATCGTGCGGCTTCGTGATCTGATTGCCTCCGACGTCTATCAGAACGCCCGCTCGCCGCTGACACTCGCGCTCGGCAAAGACATCGCGGGCGAGGCCGTCGTCGCCGACATCACCAAGATGCCGCACCTGCTGATTGCGGGCACCACCGGCTCCGGCAAATCGGTGGGTGTGAACGCCATGCTCCTGAGCATTCTGTACAAGGCGACACCGGAGCAGGTGCGACTCATTCTCGTCGACCCCAAGATGCTCGAGCTCTCGGTCTACGAAGGTATTCCCCATCTCCTGACGCCGGTTGTCACGGACATGAAAGAGGCGGCGCAGGCACTGCACTGGTGTGTCGCCGAGATGGATCGCCGCTATCAACTCATGTCTGCGCTCGGGGTGCGCAATCTCGCGGGATTCAATCGCAAGGTCACGGCCGGAGAGATTGCCGACCCGTTGTGGCCGCAGGACGCGCTCGAACCGGCTCCGGCGCTGACGCCGCTGCCCTACATCGTCGTGGTGATCGACGAGTTCGCCGACATGATGATGCTCGTGGGCAAGAAGGTAGAGCAGCTCATCGCCCGCATTGCCCAGAAGGCCCGCGCGGCGGGCGTCCACCTGGTGCTTGCGACCCAGCGACCGTCGGTGGACGTCATCACCGGGCTGATCAAGGCCAACATCCCGACGCGCATCAGTTTCCAGGTTTCATCGAAGATCGATTCGCGCACGATTCTGGATCAGGGCGGCGCCGAGCAGCTGCTGGGACACGGCGATATGCTGTACCTGCCACCGGGTACCGCAATTCCGACCCGCGTACACGGTGCGTTCGTGTCCGACGAAGAGGTGCACCGCGTCGTCAAGGATTGGCACAAGCGCGGCGGCCCGGACTACCTCGAGGATGTGTTGTCCGCAGACTCCTTGGCCATCGATGGTGCCGGAGAATTTTCCGAAGTCGGTTCGGCCGAGCAGGACGATCCGCTGTACGATGAAGCGGTGTCGTTCGTCCTCGAGTCGCGTCGCGCCTCGATATCCGCGGTTCAGCGCAAGCTGCGCATCGGCTACAACCGCGCGGCCCGACTCGTCGAGTCCATGGAGGCGGCAGGCGTGGTGAGCAAGATGAACACCAACGGATCCCGTGAAGTACTGGTGCCCGATCGTGAGTAGCGGATTCCTTCGGGTCGCCCTGATCAGCTCGCTGCTCGTCGGTGCGCCGGCGTACGCGGCCCCCGATGCCGTCGAGCGCGTGGCGAAGCTTTTGATGCCGGTCGAGCGGTTCTCCGCCGAGTTCACGCAGTCCATCATCGGTGCGCGCGGCGAGTTGCGAGAGAACGCTCAGGGCTATGTGCGCATCGAACGTCCCCGTCGCTTCAAGTGGGTGGTGGAGGATCCGTACCCCCAGCTCATCGTCACCGAGGGTGATGCGCTGTACGTTTACGACCCGGATCTCGAGCAGGTGCAGATCCGAACATTCGGCGAAGCGCTGGAAGGAACGCCAGCACTGGTGCTCACCGGCGACGCCGAACAGATTGCGGCACACTTCGACGTGACGCAGCGCAGCGAAAACGGTCAACTCGTGTTCACCTTCGTGCCCAGAAGCGCCCAAGCGCTCTACACCGAAATGCAGATGGTCTTCGAGGAAGGTCGGCTGGCGGAAATCGACATTCGCGATTCGATGGGCCAATCCACCGAGGTGCGTTTCTTCAACGCTGACACGACGCCGGCCTTCCCCGGCAACGAATTCGAATTCACCGTACCGCCAAATGCCGACGTGATCGGCGATGTCGTCCCCGAGCCTGCTTGAGGCACCCCTTGCCGATCGGATGCGACCGCGCACCCTTGCGGAGTTCGCCGGTCAGCAGCATCTCCTAGCACCTGGTAAACCGCTGCGGGTGCTCGCCGACGCCGGCCGCCTGCACTCGATGGTGCTTTGGGGGCCGCCTGGCACGGGCAAGACCACCTTGGCGCGGCTGCTCGCGCAGTCTGCGGCTGCGGAGTGGGTTGCGCTGTCTGCAGTGCTGTCCGGGGTCAAGGACGTTCGGGCTGCGATCGCCGATGCTGAATCGCTGCGCGCCATGGGTCGCGCCACCGTGCTGTTCGTGGACGAAGTGCACCGTTTCAACAAGGCACAGCAGGATGCATTTCTCCCCCACGTCGAGGCTGGCACCGTCACCCTGATCGGCGCCACCACGGCGAACCCGGCATTCGAGGTAGTGGGTGCGTTGCTGTCGCGCGTGCGGGTCTACGTGCTGAGACCGCTGCAGAGCGCGGATCTCGACGTGGTGCTGGACCGTGCCCTCACAGATCGCGAGCACGGGCTGGGTGACGCGCCACTGTCGATTGCGCCCGATGCGCGTGCTGAAATCATCGCAGCTGCCGATGGCGATGCGCGTCGGCTGCTGAATCTTCTCGAGATCGTGGCGCAGCTCGCGACCAACGGCATCGTCGACGAGACGCTGGCGCGCGAGGCGATTGGCGCGCGGCATCGTCGCTTCGACAAGCAGGGGGATGTCTTCTACGACCAGATTTCGGCGCTGCACAAGGCGGTTCGAGGCAGTTCGCCCGATGGGGCGCTCTATTGGCTGGTACGCATGCTGGAGGGTGGTTGCGATCCGCTCTACATCGCGAGGCGCGTGGTGCGAATGGCATCCGAAGACATCGGCAATGCCGACCCGCGCGCACTCCAGATGGCACTGGCCGCATGGGACTGCTACGACCGTCTCGGCTCCCCGGAAGGCGAACTTGCCATTGCACAGGCCGTGATCTACCTCGCCAGCGTTCCCAAGAGCAACGCCGTGTACGCGGCCTACAATGCGGCACGCGCTGACATCGAAGGCCAGCCCTCTCACGAAGTGCCGCTGCGCCTGCGCAATGCGCCCACGCGTCTGGCGAAATCCCTCGGACACGGTGAGGGATATCGATATGCCCACGACGAAGCTGAAGGTTACGCGGCGGGCGAGCGATACTTTCCGGATGAACTCGCGGAGCGTGTGTACTACGATCCGCCGCCGCGCGGGCTCGAGCAGCGCATTCGCGAACGACTGTTGCGGCTGCGTGGGCAGGATCGCGACACGAACTCCAAGGGCTGAAGTGACGGAGCTACGATGACCATGGTGAAGACGCTGGCGTTGATCGGTGCGGGCGGTGCACTCGGCGCGCTCGCGCGGTACGGCGTCGTGCTCGCTGTTGCGGCGACACTAGGCTCTTCGAGCCTGTTGCCGTGGGGTACGCTTCTGGTGAATGTGATTGGATCTCTGGCGATCGGGGTACTGGTGGGCACGTTGAGTGAAACTGCGACCATGCAGGCTATCGCGCGCCCATTCCTGATCGTCGGCTTCCTGGGCGCGTTCACGACGTTTTCGGCGTTCTCGATGGAGACGTTGTCCCTGCTCGAGTCCGGCCGCCTTGGCGCGGCACTCGTCTACACCACACTCAGTGTCGTCACCTGCGTGGCCGCGGCGTGGGTGGGCATGCGGATGGCGCAATAGTCATGCTCGACCCTCGAACTCTCCGTCAGGACCTGGAAGGCGTTGCACGCGAGTTGCGCCGCAAGGGTTTTGCACTCGACACGCAACGTTTCGCCGCGTTGGAAGCGCGCCGCAAGTCGCTGCAGGTGGAAACGGAAACGCTCCAGAACGAGCGCAACTCCAAATCCAAGAACATCGGCCGCGCCAAGGCCGAGGGTGTCGACATTGCGCCACTT
>JBFKCZ010000173.1:0-6115 GCA_041620035.1 Pseudomonadales bacterium | reverse complement strand
CGGGCTGCTGCCGGTCGCCGGCGACGGGCGATACGAGTGGGATGGCTACTTCGACATGGACGCCCTGCCGGTGGAGTTCAACCCGACCCGGGGATTCGTGGCCACGGCCAACGCGATGAACCTGCCAGAAGACTATCCGATTGCAGAACGGCGGGTGGGCTTCGAGTGGACCGCACCATGGCGCCACCGTCGTCTACAAGAAGTGCTCGCCAGTCAGACGAAACACTCGATCGCGGACTCGCTGGCACTGCAGCGCGACTACACGTCGTTGCTCGCTCGCGACGTGATCACCGTGTTGCCAAAACTCTCCCGCACCAGTGCGCGGGCCTTGCTCGAGGACTGGGATTCGGTGCTTGCACCCGACTCCGCCGCCGCCGCGTTGTTCGCGATCTGGTATGAGCGTCACCTCCGGCCCGCGCTCGCCGCTCACCTGATTCCGGCCAAAGTGCGACCGTTGATCGAAACCGTCGACTCACGCGTGGTCGCCGATGTGATGCGCGCCGCGCCCGCCGAATTGATTCCCGCGATCGAGGCATCCCTCGCAGCCGCATGGCGTGACACCCAACAAACCTTGGGCAACGACCCCGCAGCCTGGCGTTGGGGCGACCTGCATCAGATTCGGTTCACGCACCCGCTTCTCCCACGGGCGCCGGCGGATTTGGCAGCGGCCATGCAATATCCTCCGTTGCCGCGCGGTGGATCGGCCGACACACCGAACAACACGGGGTATGCGAACGCCAAGGACTTCGATGTGGCAACGGGTGCGTCGTTCCGTATCGTCGTCGACGTGGGTAACTGGGATGCGGCCCGAATGACCAACGCACCCGGACAGTCGGGCGATCCGCGCAGTCCGTTCTATCGAAACCTGCTGGCGGGATGGGCGAACGACGAGAGCTATCCGCTCGTCTACTCGCAGGCCGCAATCGCCGAGCACACGGTGCTGACGATTCGACTCACGCCGCAACAACCCGCCTCGGAGGGTAAAGAGTGAACGAACCATCGAATGCTCAGGACTCCGAATCCCGCGGTCATCGTCGCTTCGCGCTCGCCTATGAAGTACTGCTCTTCCAGTTCAAGCTTCTTGCAGACGGGCTTCGCGACGTCCTTCTGAGCCCGCTCTCCATCGGCGCGGCCATTCTTGGCATGCTCGCTGGCGGCGACGAGCCCGATGTCTACTTCCGCCGGCTACAACGCCTGGGGCGCCGCAGCGAAACGTGGATCAACCTCTTCGGCCGGCACCGTCACGGGCCGAGCGCAGATCAACTGGCCGCGCCGCTCAAGGACAAGCTCAGCAACGAGTACCGCCGAGGTGGCTGGCTCGCTTCCAGTGCGAACCGGATCAACGCGGCCCTCGACCGCGCCAATCGCCGCGCACGGGAGGAGGACGCCGATCTGTGAGCGGGCGGCCGCGCCACCCGCCATTCGACAGATTGCGAAGTCGTGACTAGGGTTTATGTACAGGTAGCCCGGTCACCCGCATGGCAAGACGCAATCATTGGATCGCGGCATCGTTGACGGCGCTGGCGCTTGCGGCCTCGGGCTGCGGCAACAAGCTCGAAGGTCTCAGCGACGAAGACCTGCAAGACAAAGCCTACGCGTGCAGCCGCGAGTCCAAACCGAGTCCAGGTGCCGCCATCGCCTGTGACAACTATCGCAAGGAGTGTCAGCGCCGCCGCCAGCTCGGTCGATTCGTGTGCTGAGCCGCGGGCTCCGGCTCGCCGCGGTGGTGGTGATGCTCGCGACCACACCGCTGCGCGCCGACGAGGTCAGTGGCGCATTTGGAGTTTCGTTCGGGATACCGGTTCCGGTTGCACAGCTGGGCGCCATCGCCTCCAGCGTGTCACCCCCTGCGCCGTTCGAGTGGACGGTTCCCGAAGACGCGCCCACCCCGCTGCATCCCCGTTGGTTCAGCTTCACCCCCACCGCCGTCCCGCGTGTGCTCGACGGCATCAGCGGGAATTTTCAGGTGCAACTCGACGCCGATGCACTCCCCTTGCGGGTAGTTGCGCAGCTCGTCGATGCCTGCGAGACGAAGTCGGAGGCGCTCGCCGCAATTCTCGAGCAGAAGTATCCACGCATCGCGCAGACAGCCGATGAAGCGACCGGTCGCTGGTTTGGTTCGGAGGCAGCGCGCGTCGGCATGTACTGCAGCGCCGACCGCTCGCACCTCGTGCTCGACTACGTCGACGTCGCACGCTATCGAAAACATGAAGCGCTGACGCGCGATGCCTACGCCGTCTGGCAGGTCTCGGAGGCGGAAGCGCGTGAAGCCGAAGCATTGCTGCTTCAGGAAGCGGAGCAACAGAGGCAGCGGGCCGAAGCAGAAGAAGCGGAGCGACGTCGACTCGCGGATGCTGCCGAAGCCGAGCAACGCCGCCTCGAGCAGGAAGAAGCCGCGCGTGTTGCGCGCCGCAAGCTCATCGAGCAGATCATCGTCGGTTCCGCGCGTCGCATCGACAGCGTGTTCGGAATTCGTTTTCGCGAGCGATTCAGCGAAGTAGCGAGTTTCACCCCCGACGTCGCAATGCCGGTGACCCGCGCCGGCATGCCGCCGCCGTTCAATGCGGCGCGCTTCGTAATCGAACTCGACCCCGACGGCGTCCCGATCAGAATTCGTGCGACGGCGCGAGTAGCGAAGGCGATCGAAGTAGCCGACCAGCTGGGTACTGCGCTGCGCGAGAAGCACGGCGCGCCGATGAAGGATCTGCCGCGACACCGGATCTTCGATGTGTCGGGGGACTACCTCGTCGTGAAGCAATTGGGCGATGACGAACTCGAGCTCGTCGCGATCAACCAGACCGCTCTGCAGATCCAGCGACGCCGGCTGCGCGAAGCTGCGGCCAGGATCGAAGCCGATCGTGCGCGGCGATTCGAGCAGGAAACGAAGGGGCTCTGATTGGAACGGTCTACGAGGCGATCTCGGAGACTTCGATCTCCACTTCCGACATCAGCAGGTAGCCGGCATCGCGCAAACGCTCGTTGAATGTCCCGTAGATCGTACCGAGACCGTCGAGCACGAAACGGCTGAAGAGTTCCTGCACGATTTCGATCGATGCACGATCGAACCGTAGTGAACGGCACGAGTGCACGAAGGCTTGCGCGACGCGGACGGGGCTGATCGGAAGATCCGCGCCGGTAGAGAATGTGCGCGCGTTCGCGGCCTCCACGCGCTCGGCGATGGTGACCAGCACGCCCGCGAAGTGAGATGCGCTCTTGTCGGCCATTCGCGCGACGAGTTCGTCGAGTTCACGTTCGAATCCCGGGTCCGAATCCCAACTCCCGGCCTCGAACCAGCCCTCGCGGAACCGGTCCATGGCACGCGCGAAGTTCTTCACGAGACCAGCGCGCCGAAATCGGAGCTCGCGCATCAGGTCGAAGCAGCGTCGACGCTGGTCGTCTTCGCCGGTTCGATAGGCGAGTTCGAACAGTCCGTCTTCGATGTTCAGGTAGAAGCCGTCGAGGAGGTGCAGCAGTTCGCCCGTGATCTGGTGATGTGCCGCGTTGATCGCGTCGCGTCCGGCGCGATCCAACTCGCGGTACTCGGGTCTGGCGCGGGCTGTGCGCCGATTGCCTGTCGACGCGTGACGAATACCCCTGGGTGCCAAATGTCCTCTCCCTTTCGGATCCAACTGCTCGATCCCGGAGCCAAGTCTAGGGAGATGAACGGTCGTAATTATTGATTGAATGGTCAGGCGCCGTGAGACGTGACGCACGAAGTCACAATCTGCCTCAACTTTCGGCACAACTCCCGCCAGACGGTGTGCTCATGCTCCGCCCGGCCAGACGGATCAGATCACGCTGATTCGGGCGTTCACGCGGCCCGGATTACCCTGGGCATCCACGGATAACTGGCGAATGCGCCGGCCGTCGCGTTCGAGATCGGCGAGCCAGCGCAGCACGGCATCGAAGTTCTGGTCCTGCAGGACGATACTCAAGCCGCCGCCGGTTTCGTTCTGGTAGCGCGTCAACTGGATGCCCGCGGCGGCGGCCGTGTCTGCGACCACCGTCAGGATCGATCCGACGCCCGCTGCGGCGCCACCGCCCCTGCGTCCGGCATCGCGCGCCGCTGCTTCGTTGGTGCGAAGGTAGTCGAGGACCGCCAGTTCGCGCGCATAACGGGCCTCGGCGCGTGCCGAGAAGTCGGCGACCGGCTGCCAGATGGCTACATAGAAGATCGCGGCGGCAATCACGAGCGCGAGAACCGTCACGACGTCGCGTTCGCGCGACTCCAGGGCATCGAAACGCCGCCCCAATGCGGATTGGCGCCACCGCGCGATGAGCCCGGCCATCATGGCGCACCCCCGCTGCGCATGCGCAGACGTGCGTACACCTGATTGCCCTGCTGCTCGGCAGAGCTGATTTCGACATTCCAGCCCGCACCCGACAGCGCACCTTTGATGCCATCGAGTCGGTCGAAGCCCGGCACGGCCAACTCCGCATTCATTTCCGTGCGGTCGCCGTTGAAGGCGAGGCTGCGCACTTCGGTGCCCGCCGCAGCGGTGACCGCGCGGGTCAGTTCCCCGAGCATGGCGACGAATCCCGGGCCGCCGTCGGTGCCGCTACCGAGCCGGGCCGCGGTTTGCCGGTAGACGTTCTGGACCCGCTTGTCGTCGGGAAAATAGCTTCGGTAAAGCGCCTCGGACTCCTCGGCGAGTGCATCGGCCCGGTAATCGGCCCAGAAACCTCGAGCGCCGCCACCCACCAGTGCGATGCCCACCCAAACCGCCAGCAACGCCGCAACGCTCCGCCACCGCTGCCAGGCCACGTTGCGCGGCCGTGGTGGCGCGAAGCCGCCACTCAACACGTTGACGAGAACCCCTCCGGGCTGAAAGCGGCGCGCCAGGCTGTGGAGGGTCGGCACCTCGGTTTCGCTGCTGGAGAAGCTCAGCTTGGCGGCGGTCGCCTGAGCAATCTCGGCCTTTTGAATCTCGCTCAGCGAGCCATTGATCAGCTCGATGTCGACCTCTTCGGTACGCAGTTCGACGGCGGAGGCCAGCGCCGCCGGCAGAATGTCCACATCGACGGCCAGTGTATGGGCGCGCGTGGCCACCAGGGCGCGAGCGCCGTCGAACATCACGCGAAAGCCATCTCCGTTGCCATGCAGGAGCACGCTGCCGTCGGGCACCGCGACCCCCGGGTTGATTCCCAGCGCACGCAGCGCGGCGACCCAGTCGGCGAGAAGAGCCCGGTCGATCGCAACGACCGCGATCGGCCGCCCTCGCACGATGGGTCCAGTGGCGATATGCGTCTCTTCCAGGTCGCCGGCCAGAAACTCTTCGACGGCATAGGGCAGCGCCCGTCTGATCTGTCCGACGCGAGTACCGGGCACTTCGATTTCGACCGCGAGACAGAACTCCGCCGGAATGAGCAGCACCGTGCGATCCGGGTCGGTCAGTGCAGGACTGCCCGCCAGTTCGGCGAGCGGTCCTGGGGCGCCGCTCCCCTGGCTGCGTATCTCGCCACCGGAGTCGACCATGACCCACGATGCCCGCGTCAGTACCGGCCCGCTGGTCCCGGCTCGAGCGGGCTCGTCCACACGGACGAAGAGCCTCACGCGGAGTCCCCCTCTTCCACTTCCACAACCTGGGTTGCAATACGCCGGCCCAGATCCCTGCCCAGCAACGTGATGGCGCCAGTCGTGGGATTGCGGTGAAGCGTGCTGGTGAGTTCGGTGCGCGCCCCGTTGATCTCTGCGCGCACCTCGACTTGGAAATAATCGCTGGTGACCTTCATAAGATCGAGACTGCTACTGAGTTCGGGGACCTCTGCTGCCAGCGATTGAGCGTCTCTGTAGACGCGATCGGATTCTACCAGGGATTGCGCGCGCCCGGCCGACATCTGCGGGCTCAGCGCCTGCAACGCAACCGCATCCGCCGTGTTGACGTTGATCTTCGCGGCGCTGACCGGCAGAGCGACCAGGTGCGGCCCGATGCGCGCGTACTGTTCGGCATCCATGCCTTCGAGCAGCCGCATTTCGGTCACTGTCGCAGCCATGCGGTTTGCCGTGCGGTACGGCAGTTCGAGCCCGAGGTAATGGTTGTCCTCGGCACCGAACCCATAACCTTCGGCGTCCGCATCTACCCAGTCGCGCCAGCGATCGGCAATCGCGGGATCG
>JBFKCZ010000172.1:0-6158 GCA_041620035.1 Pseudomonadales bacterium | reverse complement strand
GCCGCTTCGGCCGCGACCACCTTCGACTACGCCGTGTACCTCGCGGGCAGCAAGGCCGGCGAAATGCAGATTTCCGTGGACCGGGACGGTCCGCGTTACTGGATCGAAGGTGTCATGCGCTCGGTGGGTGTCCTGAACCTGCTCACCGCCTGGCGCGGCCGCTTTCAGGGCGAAGGTGAGCTCAAGGATGGTGCGCCGGTGCTCACCCGATACGAGTTCCGCGAGAAGGATCGGAAGAACGTGCGCCAGGTCACGATTTCCGACGGCGTGCTGACCCAGGTGAAGAACGGTCGGACGCGGGTGCCGCGGCCGGCACCCACGGGCGCCGATCTCCTGTCGACGTTCCTGCTGCCGGGCGGTTGCCTCGCGCGAACGGCGTTGCACCTCGGCAAAGGCACCTATGAGCTCGATCTCGAATCGGTGGCCGACGATGTGCTCGAGCGCAACTCGCGGTCCACCTATCACGGCGCGGCGCTGCAATGCCGGTATCAGATGCGCGACGACGATGCGACGTCGCGGGCCACGGTCTGGGTCGCCGAAGTCAACGGCCATTCCGTGCCCGTGCGAATCGAAGTCGACGGCAGCGCGCGTGGTGGCCTGTATCTCCTGTAGCGCGAATCCGCGATCAGACGACGATCGCCTTGCCCACCACTTTGCGCTGGATGATCAGTTCGAGGGCCTCCGCGGCGCGGTCGAGTGGCACGCGGTGCGAGATGTACGGCTTGATTCGGCCGCTCGCGAGCCAGCCCATCAGCACGTCCGCGTTGCGCTTGGCCCAGGCCGGATCGTGACGTTGTAGACCACCCACCGTGAAGCCGATCACCTCGGCATCCTTGATCAGGAGGTGATTGGTTTTCGCGAGGCCTACACGCCCGCTGGTGAAGCCGACGATGAGGATGCGCCCGAACGGCGCAACACAGCGCATGGATTCGTCGAAGACATCGCCACCGACCGGATCGTAGATCACGTCCGCACCGCGCCCGCCAGTGAGCTCTTTCACCTGATCGCGGAAGCCGTTGCTGTAGTTGACGAGGTGATCCGCGCCCATGGCGCGCACGACATCGAGCTTCGCATCGCTGCCGGCGGTGGCGATGACGGTAGCGCCGTACAGCTTGCCGATGTCGACGGCCGCAAGCCCGACGCCCCCAGCTGCACCATGAACGAGCAGGGTTTCTCCCGCGCTCAGTCGCGCCCGCTGCATCGCATAGAGGGCGGTTGCGTAGTTCGAGCGAAACGACGCAGCCGCTTCGAGATCGACGCCCTTCGGCAACCGCGTCACCCGCGATGCCGGCACCACCACCTGCTCAACGCATCCGCCGGGTGTCAGCACTGCGTCGCCGACGCCAACACCCTCGACCCCAGGGCCAACCGCCGTCACGTAGCCGGCACCTTCGCCACCGATGACGAACGGCAGGTCGGGTTTGACCTGATACTGGCCGGCGATCATGAGCACATCGGTGAAGCTGACGCCGCGCGCCTCGATCGCCACTTTGACCTCGCCTTCCCCGGGGGCGCCCGGCTCGGGTATCTCGCGCACGACGAGATCGCCGGGGCCGCCGAGCTTTTCGCAGTACACCGCTTTCATCGTGAGTCCACGCCGCCTGGTCGCGCAAAGGTAACGTCGCGGCGCCACTCACACAACGAGCGCGCCGGCCCGCCCACGTGAGTGGTGCTACAGTCGTGCGCATGCGCTCGTTGGAGACTGCCATGGCAAAAACCCACGAAGTCACGAATCAAACGCCGCCGCTCGTCGACGTGAACTTCTATTCGGCGGATCGCACCCTCGAACAAGCGGTGTCGCAGTTCGACGGCGCTTGGGGCCACGAGATGCTGAGAGGTTACGGCGCGCTCGCGGGCGGTGAACTGATGGAGCATGGCCGCCTGGCCAATCGTCACCCGCCCGAGCTGAACACCCACGACCCGTACGGCCATCGCATCGATCGGGTCTCGTTCCATCCTTCCTATCACCATCTGATGCGCACCGCGGTTGCTCACGGCGTTCACGGATTGCCCTGGGAGACGGTGCAGGCCGGCGGGCACGTCGTACGAGCCGCGCTCGAACTGCTGCACAACCAGGCCGATTCCGGCACCGACTGTCCGTTGACCATGACCTACGCCAGCATCCCCGCGCTGCGGGCGGAGCCTTCCCTCGCCGCGTACTGGGAACCGCGCATCGTCGGCCGGCACTACGACCCCACGGCACGGCCATACTTCGACAAGCGTGGGCTGACGATCGGCATGGCGATGACCGAAAAGCAGGGCGGCACCGATGTGCGCGCCAACACCAGCCGCGCACAGCCGCTCAACGAATCCGTTCTGGGCGGGGAGTGCTTCGCGCTGACCGGTCACAAGTGGTTCTGTTCCGCGCCGATGAGCGATGCCTTTCTCACGCTCGCGTACCTGGACGACGGCCTGACCTGTTTTCTCATGCCGCGCTATCGACCCGACGGAACGCAGAACCCCATCCATCTGCAAAGGCTCAAAGACAAACTCGGCAATCGTTCCAACGCATCAGCGGAGATCGAGTTCGAAGATGCCTTTGCGTGGCGCGTCGGCGAAGCCGGTCGCGGCGTGGCGACGATCATCACGATGGTTGCGCTGACGCGGTTCAACTGCATGGTCGGGTCGACGGCAATCATGCGCCATGCGGCAACGCAGGTGCTGCATCACATCGGTCATCGGCGTGTCGGGGGGGTACGACTGGCGGAGCTGCCGCTGATGGCCAATGTCGCCGCCGATCTCGTACTCGAATCGGAGGCGGCGCTCTGGCTGGCCATGCGGGTGGCCCGCGCGCTCGATCAGCCTTCGGACGAACGCGAGGCACTCTTCGTGCGCCTGGCGACAGCGCTCGGCAAGTACTGGATCTGCAAGCGCACTCCGCAGCACGTCAACGAAGCACAGGAATGCCTCGGTGGCCTGGGCTATGTGGAAGACCACATCATGTCGCGCTTGTACCGGGAAGCGCCGGTGAACTCGATCTGGGAGGGGAGCGGCAATGTGCAGTGCATCGATCTGCTGCGGGCATTGTCGAAGTCGCCGCAGACGGTCGAAGTGCTGCTCGATGAACTGAACGGCGCCACGGGTTCGATCCCGGCGTACGATGCGGCGACCCGGCAGCTCGCTTCCGACCTGCGCGCGAGTCCCTTGGACGAGTTCGGAGCGCGGTTGATGGCGGAGCGCATGGCGGTGCTCCTGCAGGCGAGTCTTCTGATTCGCTATGCGAGCAGCGGTATTGCGAGCGGGTTCGTCGGCGCGCGAGTCGCGCCGCGCAGTCTCGCCTATGGTGCGTTGACCGATCGAGGATCCGTCGCGGAGCTGCTGTCGCGAATCGTGCTTCCCTAGAGCGTCGCGCAGGACATCATCTGACTGTCGCAGCACACGCCGGTGCCCTGCATGGAGAAGCAGCGCAGGCTGCTGCTGATCGCGCGCTTCGGCAGCGCACCTTGCACGCTCTCCGGTGCCACACATCGAAATTCCGAGGTGCTCGGGCGGCGCACGCCGACCTCGTCGGTGAAGGCGCTCTTGACGTCGAACCACTCGCGCATGATCTGCCGCGCGACCTCCTGACAATCCGCCCCGGATCCGACGCCGATGCCGAAGGTCGGTTGTGCGGCTGCCGGCGCGGCAGTCAACACGAGAACGGCGAGGAACAGCGTGCGCATGCGACCTCCGGGCTGGGTGGCTCTGCCTAGAACGCGTCGTTGATACCGTAGGCTTCCATCTGTGCCTGAAACTGTGCCACATCGTGGCTCAGGATGACGATGTCGTGTTTGATGCCCGCCGGGTCGCGAACGTGGTCGCGCAGTAATGCCTCCGGACGGAATCCCAAACCTTCGAACACCCCGATCGCGCCTTTCTGATCCGCGGTCATGTGTGCCACGAGCTTTTCGAGCCCGAGGCCGAGCGCCATGAGAAAGCTTTCCTGAACGAGCGCGCGGCCGAGGCCCTGATCGCGCACCCGCGGCGACAGCACCACGCGCAGGTCGCCCACGTGTTGTGACCAGGAATGGGGGTCGCGGACAACGCCCGTGCAGCCAACCACTTCGTCGCCTTTCCAGGCGATCAGGCTGTGAATGGTGCCGCTGTGGATCTCTCTGACCCAGGCGGTCAGCACCTTGGGTTGGGAAATGTCGCGGGGCATGAACAACAGGTCGTGAGGGGGCAGGCTGCGGGCAAAGGTGAGCACGGCCGGCTCGTCGGTCGCGGCCATGCGCGTCAACGTGAACCGGTTCGTTCCGCAGGTGATCTGTCGGGGGTAGCGTCCCTTGTCTCTTGCAGAGGAGTCGTTGGTACGAAGGTCGCTCATACGGAACGCTCCGCGAGCCAGTTGGCCAGGCGTGGCCACATGCGTTTCACGGCGCTGGGACCGGCGATCAGGCTCACGTGACCTCCCTTCAATTTGATCTCCTCTTTGTCGGTGGAGCCCACCAGCTGGAGTAGCGGTTTGCTGGCCGTCTCCGGACAGATGTGATCGTGTTCGGCGATTGCGTGGAGGACGGGCACCTTGATGTTCGCCAGATTCGCCGATTTGCCATCCACCATGAGTTCGCCCGTGTAGAGCTTGTTGCGCCACAGGAGTTCTTTCGTCGTTTCGCGGAAGTACTCGCCCGCCAGCGGCAGTGTTTCGTTGCCCCAGCGCTCGAAGGCACGGTAGGACTTGACGAACTCGTCGTTCCACATCTGTTCCCACACGCGAATGCGACCCGCCGTCTTCTGGGCCGGTCGCAGCATCTCGAACCCCTGCTGAATGAAGTCTGCGGGCACCACGCCAACGGCATCGACGAACTGATCGATGTCGAAATAGCGTTCGTCCGACCAGATGCGATTGAGTTCCATGCCGTGCCAGTTCACGGGCGTGGTGAGGCACGCGAGGTTCTTCAGTGGCCCGTCGCTGTGCGTCGCAGCATAGATGAGGGAGAGCACGCCGCCCATGCAGTAGCCGACGATGGACACGTCGGGTTCGCCGGATCGTTCGAGTACGGTGCGCACGCAGGAAGGAATGAAATCCTGCGTGTACGTCTTGAGATCCAGTCCACGCTCCGCGGCGGTGGGCGCCTCCCAGTCGATGACGTAGACGTCGAAGCCGCTCTTCAGCAGGAACTCCACCATGCTCTGACCGGGCGCGAGGTCGAACAGAAATGCCTTGTTGGTGGTCGCCATGACGATGAGCAGGGGAACGCGGTAGACCTCGTCGGCCATCGACCGGTAGTGGTAGAGACGCATGGTGCCGCGGCTCAGTACGACATCCTTGGGTGAGAGCCCGACCGGAATCGGTGACGCGGTCAGGAACTCGAGGCCCTTGATGTTGCGCTGGATGATCCGCTGCGTGATTGCGCGGACCTGCTGCGCGATCTTCGGGTCGTCGCCTTTGACTTCGCTCATGATCGATCCTCCCGCGACGGCGCGGCGCTTGGATTGGCGCCAGATCGGCTGGGTGGTTGCTTGGTGCGCGGCGGACCCGGTACAGGCGCCGGCGGCGGCACGTTGCGATCCCCCCACGACAGATCCTGCAGCAACCGTTCGACGCGCGCCAGACGGGTGTCGAGTGTCCGCAAGGATTCGCCGAGGTGTACCACCTCGTCACGGCTCGGGACGTTGAAGCGCGCGAGCTGCTCGCCCATGAAATCGCTGAACGACTTCTGCAGCCGGGTCTGGACGCGCTGCGCCTCGTTCATCGTGCGGCTGTATTCCTCGGTACCCATGAGCCGGTTGGCGAGCGAGTCCATGTCGCGCTCCCACTGGGTGACGAATTCGCGGAAGAACTCGGTGAAATCGAAGGGTTTCTGTTCGGCCATGAAGTGCCCCCGTGGCGCATTCGAGAGGTCTCGAAGGGATACTACACCATGGCGCGCGGAGGACCGTGACAGAACGCCGCCCTCGAATCCGCAGGCCGTACGGGGCAAGATACGGGGTCACCCCTGCTTCAGACCCGGCGGTTCGAGGTACACATGCGTTCGACTGCGACACGATTCTTCGGCCTCTTCGCTGTGCTGTCGTTGCTCGCGAGCAACACGGCCTGGTCGCGGACGGACACGATGGGCGCCGTGGGAATCGGCGTGTCGGACCTGGCCGCATCCGCGCAGTTCTATGGGTATGTGCTGGGCCTCGAGAAGTTACGCACCTACGAACTCGGTCACCTCGATGAAATCGTCATGGGC
>JBFKCZ010000171.1:0-6217 GCA_041620035.1 Pseudomonadales bacterium | reverse complement strand
GGGCCTCCCACATCGGTCGGCGACTACTTCGCGGGCAGTTCGTTGGCCGAGCGGATCACCTTACCCACGAGCCCGTAAGCGACCGACTCCTCGGTGCTCATCCAGTAGTCGCGGTCGGTGTCCTCGGTCACCCGCTTCAGGGGCTGACCGGTCTGCTCGGCGATGATGCGGTTGATGCGCTCGCGGGTCTTGATGATCTCGCGCGCATGGATCTCGATGTCGGATGCATCGCCACCAAAGCCGCCCGCGGGCTGATGGATGAGAAAGCGCGTGTTGGGCAGCGCGTAACGGTGTTCCTTGTCAGTGGCCAGATAGATGTGGGTGGCGATCGAGCCGACCCAGCCCGTACCGACCATCCGGACGACCGGGTTGATGAAGCGGATCACGTCGAAAATCGTGTCGCCCGACTCCACATGCCCGCCGGGTGAACCGATGAAGATCGTCACCGGGTCGTCGCCCTCGTAGGCCAGCGCCAGCAGTTTTTCCGCGGTGCGCTGGGCCACCAGGGTGTTGATCTCGCCGAAGATCGTGAGCGTGCGGTGCTTGAGCAGCGTGTTTTCCAGCAGATTGAACTGCTTGACCACCTCGACGGCATCGTCGGGGCCTCCGAGCTTGGCGTGATCCTGCATGCAAACATCCCCCTGAATAACGGACCGCAATGTTACTAGAAGAAACACGAGCGTACAGGGCGCTATTCAGCGCCCGCGCATGCTTTTAAGCTTCGGGGCTCTTCGTCACGCGAGATTCACCGGTCATGCCCGTGCACCCACAGTTCCAAGCCATGCTCGACCAGATGGCCGCCGCCGGCGGACCCGCGATGTCCGAGCTGCCCGTCGCGGATGCCCGCGCGCTCTACCGTGTCATGCAGCCCCCGGCCCCACAGATCGCGGTGGGGTCGGTCGTCGATCGCCGGATTCCCGGCCCGGGCGGGGAACTGCCGGTGCGGATCTATACGCCCGAGGGCAAAGGACCGTTCCCGGTTTGTGTGCACTTCCATGGCGGCGGCTGGGTGATCGGCGATCTGGACACCCACGACGCCCAGTGTCGTGACCTCTGCAATCTGGCCGGCTGTATCGTCGTGGCCGTGGACTATCGGCTGGCACCCGAACACCGGTTTCCTGCCGCGGCGGAGGACTGCTATGCCGCCACGACCTGGGTCGCGGCAAACGCCGCTGCCATCGGCGGCAGGCCGGATCGGATCGCCGTCGCCGGCGACAGTGCCGGCGGCAATCTCGCCGCGGTCGTGAGCCAGATGGCGCGGGACCGGAAGGGCCCGAAACTCGCGCTGCAGGTGCTGGTGTATCCCGTGACCGACACCGCGTTCGATACGCCGTCGTACCGCGAGAACGCCGAGGGCTATCTGCTCACCCGCGCTTCGATGGAATGGTTCTGGGACCACTACTGTCCGCCCGCCGAGCGAAAAAACCCCTATGCCGCGCCGGCGCGCGCCAAGGATCTCGCCGGATTGCCACCGGCACTCGTGCTGACCGCCGAGTTCGACCCGCTGCGCGACGAAGGCGAACGTTACGCCGAGCGACTGCGGGCGGCCGGGGTAAGCGTCGAATGCATCCGCTACGACGGCCTCCTGCACGGATTCTTTTCCACTTCGCATCTCCTCGATGCCGGACGCCCCGGTATGGAGAAAGCTGCTGCCGCACTGAAGCATGCCTTCGGCCGTTGAGGTGCATCCGGCACCTGCCGAGGAACTCGTCGCGGCGGTCGAACGGCTCCTTCCCGGCCAGGGTCCGTGGACGTTCCAGCCATTGTCGGGCGGCGTGTCTTCGGACATCTGGCGCATCGACGGGCCCGAGCACACCTTCTGTGTCAAACGCGCGCTGCCGAGGCTCAAGGTCGCCGCCGACTGGCATGCCCCGATCCGGCGCAACGCGGAAGAAGTGCGCTGGCTGCGCTTCGCCGCCGAGGTCGCCAGGGAGCAGGTGCCGGCAGTGATCGCGGCCGACGCCGAGCAGGGGGTCGCGATACTGCAGTACTTCGACGCGCGCCTCTGGACGCCGTACAAGACCTTGCTGATGAAGGGCCTCACACGCCCGGCCATAGGCCGGGAACTCGGCGAACTCCTGGGCCGGCTGCATCGCGCCAGCGCCGCCCGAGCCGATCTCGCCAGCCAGTTCGACAACGCGGATCTCTTCGATGCGCTGCGCCTAGAGCCGTTCTTTGCTGGTGCGGCGGAGCGCAATCCCGAGCTGACCGACATTCTCGGCGACGTGGCCGAGGGCCAGCGACAGCATCGCACCGCGCTCGTGCATGGTGACTTCAGCCCGAAGAACGTGCTGATTCACCAGTCGCGCCCGCCGGTCATTCTCGACGCCGAGTGCGCCAACTGGGGTGATCCGGCCTTCGACGTCGCGTTCATGATTTCGCACCTGCTCCTGAAGGCAATTCACCTCAAGACCTTGAAGCTCTGGCTGTACGACACGGCAAACCGTTTCAAAGCCGCCTACGAGCAACATGCGCCGGAGCCTGTGGATGGGCGCCTGAGCCGACTCATCCCCGCCCTCGTGCTCGCGCGCCTCGACGGCAAGTCACCGGTCGAATACCTGGTCGACGAACGAGACCGACGGCGCGTGCGCGCAACGGCGATTCGCGGCCTCGAGCAGCCGTTGCCCACCGGGCAGGCCTTCCTGGATGCGTGGGAAAAGGAATACTTCCGATGACCGCCACGCAGATTCGCGCGTGCAGAGCACGCAGTGTCTGGGACTCGCGGGGACGGCCTACCATCGAGGTCGAGATCGCGACCGAGCGAGCGGTGGGGCGCGCGATCGCACCCGCGGGCGCATCCACGGGCCGCTTCGAAGCGCGCGAGCTGCGCGATGCCGACGGACTTGGTGTCAACGCGGCCTGCGCCGCATTCGAAGCGGAGATCGAACCCGCCCTCATCGGCCGCGACTGCGCCGACCAGGCCGGCCTGGATGCGCTGCTCGTGAGCATCGACGGCAGCCCGCAACGCGCGCGGCTCGGCGGCAACACGCTGATTGCGACATCGATGGCATTGGCGAACACGCACGCAGTCGCAGTCGGTACGCCGCTCTTCAGGGTTCTGTGCGGCGACCGCATGCCCGCAACGATGCCGCTGCCGGAAATTCAGATCATGGGCGGTGGCGCCCACGCTGCAGGACGTATCGACCTGCAGGATCTGATGGTGCTACCGATCGCGGCACCCGACTGGCCAACGGCGCTGCAATGGTGCGTGGATGTGTATCGAGCGATGGGCAGCCTTCTGCGGGAATCGAATGACCTCTTCGGTGTCGCCGACGAAGGCGGCTACTTCCCGGCCGTGCGCTCCAACGAAGCTGCGCTCGCGCTGCTCACGCAGGCGATCGAACGCTCCGGGCATCGCGCTGGCGAGGAGATCGCAATCTCCATCGATGTGGCGGCCACACAGTTTGCATCGGGCGGACGCTACCGGCTCGCGTGCGACGATTCGAATCTCGATACGGCGCAGTGGATCGATCTGCTGGCGAGCTGGTGTGCGCGTTATCCCATACGTCTCGTCGAAGACCCGGCCGCCGAAGACGATGCAGCCGCATTCGCGCGGTTTCGCAATCGTGCGCAAGGGTGCGCGGTGGTGGGCGACGACCTCGTCGTCACGAACGCCGACCGCATCCGGCAGGCATCGCGATCCGGCGCCATCGATGCCGCGCTCATCAAACCCAATCAGGCCGGGACCGTGAGCGAGGCCCAGGCAGCCCTCGATGCCTGCATCGAGCACGGATTGATTCCAATCGTCTCGGCACGCTCCGGCGAAACCGAAGACGTGACCATCGCGCATCTCGCGGTGGGCTGGGACGCACCGATGATCAAAGTGGGATCGATGACGCGCGGCGAACGCACGGCCAAATGGAACGAGCTGCTGCGCATCTCCGAGGCTCTCGATCATCCGCCGATTGCAACCCCATTCAAGCCCTTGAAAACGAGGTCATGACCATGCAGTTCGCCCTCTACTGCGTCGACAAGCAGAACAGTCTCGACCTGAGACTCGCCACCCGCGAACGTCACCTTGCCTACATCGGCAATGCGCCCGTGAAAATCGTGCTGGCCGGCCCGCTGCTGAGCGAGGACGGACAGACGATGCGCGGTTCGTTCTTCATCGTCGAAGCCGACAACGCGGCCGCAGTGGCGCAGTTCTCCGCCAACGATCCGTACCGGATGGCCGGACTGTTCGAGCGCGTCGACATCCACGGCTTCAGGCAAGTCATCCCAGGATGAGGGTGATCTACAACTACGCGGCGGCCCCACAGTTCGAAGTGGCGCTCGCCGCACTCCACGAGCGCGGTCTCACGGTCGATGTGTGTCCCGAATCCGACGATGCGCGGCTGTTCGAACTGCTGGCGCATGCGAACGTGCTGTGGCACTGCCTGCGACCGGTGGATCGCGCGGTCATCGATGCCGCGCCGAATCTGAAACTCATTCAGAAGATCGGTGTTGGTGTGAACACGATCGACCTCGATCACGCCCGATCGCGCGGCATCGCCGTTTGCAACATGCCGGGTACGAACAGCGCAGCCGTCGCCGAACATGTCATCGCACTCATGCTGGCGGTACTGCGTCAGCTGCTCACGTTCGACGCCGAAGTGCGCAGCGGACAGGGGTGGTCGTGGCCGGCTGCGCGCCAGGACAGGCTCGGCGAGATTCGCGGCAGCACCATCGGCCTGGTTGGCTTCGGCGCCGTGCCGCACTTGCTCGCACCGATTCTCGAGGCAATGGGCGCGACCGTCATCTACAGCGCGCCATCGCGAAAACCCGATGTCGCGTTCGCTCACGTTTCTCTCGACGAGTTGCTCGCGCGTGCGAACATCGTCAGCCTGCACGTGCCACTCACGCCGGAAACCAGGCACCTGATGAATCGCGACCGGCTGCGAGCGATGCGTCCGGGGAGCGTGCTCATCAACACCGCACGCGGTGCGCTCATCGACGAGCCGGCGCTCATCGAAGCGCTCGATCACGGCCCGCTCATCGGCGCCGGACTCGATGTGTTCGCCGAAGAGCCGACCCCCGCGAAACACGCACTGTTCGACCGGCACGACGTGATCCTCACGCCGCACATAGCGTGGCTGACGCGCGAAACGCTCGCGCGTAGCATCGATGTGGCCGCCGACAATTGCCTGCGCCTGGCAAACGCGCAACCATTGCGGCATCGAGTTGTTTAGTCGTCGTGGGAGCGCCCTTCGGGCGCGAATGGTTCCAAAGTAACCAACAAGCGATTCGCGGGCGAGCCCGCTCCCACAGGGAATCCGGAGAATCACATGGACAAAGCGATCGTCATCGGCGTTGGGCCGGAAGCGGGTCTCGGCGCACGCCTGGCGGAACGATTCGCAAGCCTTGGCCTGCACGTATTCGTCGCGGGTCGCACCCAGGCACAACTCGATCGTGTGGTCGCCTCGATCGCAACCAACGATGGTCGAGCAACCGCTGTCGTCGCGGACGCGACATCGGAGAAGGACGTGCTGCGTCTGTTCGATCGCGTCGAGGCGGCCGGCGACGGCGATCTCGACGTCGCCATCTACAACGCCGGCAACAATACGCCGGGGCGCATCGTCGACATGACCGCGGCGTACTTCGAGAGCAGCTGGCGCGTCGGGTGCTTCGGCGGTTTCCTGTTCGGCCGCGAGGCCGTGAAACGCATGCTGCCCCAAGGTCGCGGCACCTTGCTGTTCACCGGTGCGAGCGCATCGCTGCGCGGCCGCGCCAACTTCGGCGCCTTCAACTCCGCCAAGGGAGCCTTGCGTAACCTCGCGCAGGCGATGGCCAAGGAGTACGGCCCCGAACACATACACGTGGGGCACGTCGTCATCGACGGCCCGATCGGCGGCGAGAAGATCATCAAGGGTTTTCCAGACTACGCGAACAAGCTCGGGGAAGAGGGCCTCATCAATCTCGAAGGTATCGTCGATGCCTTCCAGTACCTCTACAAGCAACCGCGCACGGCCTGGTCGTTCGAAGTGGACGTGCGCACCTCGCAAGAACGCTGGTGACCGCCCTCTGGCGCCCCACGCAACGCGAGATCGAGGGCACTGCCCTCGAGAAGTTCCGCGTACTGCGGGGTGCCGAAGATTGCGCCACGCTGCATCGCGCGAGTGTCGAAGATCGCGAGGCGTTCTGGCGCGCCGCGTGGGACTTCCTGGATGTGATCGGTGCTAACGGTGCCGCCCCAGCCGTCGACCTCGACCGCATGCCGGGTACGCGCTGGTTTCCTGCT
>JBFKCZ010000170.1:0-6219 GCA_041620035.1 Pseudomonadales bacterium | reverse complement strand
GATGCGATCGACGTGCTGGGCAGCGTGGTCGTCTACTTCGTTTTTCCGATCACCCTGATCACATTCGGCGCGATGGCCGTGCAACGTGCCAGAAGGCGCAGGCGCGTGAACGGTGATGAGACCCGATCGCTGCCATGACCGCCAAAGCGTCATTGTTGGAGTGGATACGGTCGCTCGGTACCCGGCAACGCACGGGGCTCGTGCTGGGCCCGGTTCTGTTCCTGCTGGCCGGCACGGCAATGGGTGGTGCCGAACTGGCATTCGAGGCCAGGTGGGCAGGTGCGATCGTCGTACTGATGGCCACGTGGTGGATCACGGAACCGATGCCGCTATGGGCGACGGCGTGCATTCCGATCGTTGCCTTTCCGCTGCTGGGCATTGCCACGCCATTCGAAACCATCGTGCAGTACTTCGACCCGGTCAACTTTCTGTTCCTCGGTGGCATGCTCATTGCCGCATCGATGCAGCAGTGGGGGCTGCACCGGAGGATTGCGCTGACCGTCATCGGCGTCATCGGTGCGAGTCCGCGTCGTATCGTGCTCGGTTTCATGCTCGCGACCGGGTTCGTGAGCCTGTGGATCTCGAACACGGCGACTACGGTCATGATGTTTCCGATCGCGATGGCTGTGTTGCTGAAACTTGCGGAGCGCAATGGGCCGAACGACCCCGAACTGCGCCGGTTCGGACTCGCGTTGATGCTCGGTATCGCGTACGCAGCGAGCATCGGCGGTATCGGCACCAAGATCGGCACCGCGCCGAACATCATCATGGTGAAGCAGGCGCAGGACGTGCTCGGTACCGACCTCGACTTCGTGACCTGGATGAGTATCGGCCTGCCCGTGGTGCTGGTTGCATTGCCGCTCGTCTACCTGTTCCTGGTCCGCGTCGCGGCCCCCGTGCCGGCGACGGGATTCGGTGACAGTGCCGCCGTGCTCGCAACCGAGCGCGCGGGCCTGGGTCGCATGAGCGCCGGCGAGCGGATCGCTGCCGTGGCGTTCGTCACTGCAGCGGCGCTGTGGATCCTGCGCAAGGACATCGACTTCGGCGCGGTCACCATTCCGGGCTGGTGGCGATTGATCACGTTCGGCTGGCCCGATGTCATAGGCAGGCCGATTGCAGATCTGCCCGAGCCGCTCGCTCGGCTGCTGTCGCAGGACGTCGGTGATGCGGCGGTGGGAATGGTGATCGGATGTCTGTTGCTGCTGGTGCCGGTATCGGCCCGCCCGGTGCGACTCGCACTCGACGCTTCGCGGGCCGCTCGAGTTCCCTGGGGATTGCTGGTGCTGCTCGGTGGCGGGCTTGCCATGGCTTTCGGCATGCAACGCACGGGACTGTCCGGGTGGCTCGCCGCGCAACTTGGCGGCGTCGGGCCGGTCGAACCCTTTGCCGCACTGATGCTGATCAGCTTCTCGAGTGTGGCACTCACCGAGTTCGCCTCCAACGTCGCGACCGCCAGCATCCTGGTACCGCTGGTAGCAGCCAGTGCCGAGAGTTTCAGCCTGCATCCTGCGCCCTTGATGTTCGCCGCCACCCTGTCGGCATCGTTCGGTTTCATGCTGCCAGCCGGCACGCCCCCCAATGCGATCGTCTATTCGAGCGGCTACATCACCGTGCCGCAGATGGTGCGCGCAGGCATCGTCGTGGATCTGTTCGGAGCCGTGTTGATCGCCGGCGTCTGCTACGTGCTGGTGCCGCGCGTGCTGGGCATCTGAAGGTGAGCATCTCCTTCTTGTAGCGCTGCAGTGTCCATGCGAGAGTCCGCCGCGGCTCGCGCGCTATCCACTGTCGGGAGTCACCTCACATGCAACTGCACACCCGCATCCTGCTCGGCCTGGGTCTGGGCGCGTTGGCTGGTGTTTCCGTCAATCTCGTGGCCCACGACGCTGCCTGGGTAGAGTGGATCAACACCTATGTGGCGGGACCGGCAGGGCAGATCTTCCTGCGACTGCTGTTCATGGTGGTCATTCCGCTCGTGTTCGCAACGCTGACGCTGGGGGTCGCCGCGCTCGGCGATTTACGCAGTCTCGGACGAATCGGGGGCCGAACGGCTGCCTACTTTGTCGTCACGACGGCGGTCGCGGTTGCCATCGGATTGACGCTCGCCAACGTCGTTCGGCCCGGCGACGGTATTCCAAGCGATGTGACGGCCGAACTCGTGGCGAGCTATCAGGGCGATGCCGATAGCCGGCTTGCGTCATCGGGGGCAAGGGACTTCGGGATCGGCACGTTCGTCGACATCGTGCCGCGCAATCCGCTGAAGTCGGCGGTCGACACCCAGATGCTGCAGCTGATCTTCTTCTCCGTCATGTTCGGTGTCGCACTCGCCCTCATTCGACCGGAGCGTGCGGCCCCCGTACTGCGATTCCTGGAGGGGCTCGCCGATGCCGTCACCAAACTGATCGAGATCACCATGCGGCTCGCGCCGTATGGCGTGTTCGCATTGATATTCGTCGTCACCAGCCGGTTCGGCTGGACGCTGATCGGGCACCTCGGTCAGTTCGTGATCGTGGTGATCGTGGGCCTCGCGTTGCATTGTCTGGTGACGTTCACGTTGGCGCTGCAACTGGGCGCACGGCTGAGTCCGCGCCGATTCTGGGCCGCGATCCGTGCTGCCGTGGTGACCGCGTTCTCTACATCGTCCAGCAATGCGACTCTGCCGACCTCGCTCCTGGTGGCCGAGCAGCGGCTCGGAATTCCTGCACCGGTCGCGGGTTTCGTACTGCCGATGGGCGCCACGATGAACATGAACGGCACGGCGCTCTTCGAAGGTGTCGCGGTGCTGTTCGTGGCACAGGTGTTCGGCGTGGAACTCTCGCTCGCGGATCAGTTGATGGTGGTGATCCTGGCGATACTCACCGCGATCGGAGCCGCCGGCGTGCCGGGTGGGTCGATTCCGCTGTTGATGATGATGGCGGCATCGGTGGGGGTACCCGCCGAGGGCATCGCAATCATTCTCGGTGTCGACCGCCTGCTCGACATGTGCAGGACCACGGTGAATGTGGCGGGCGATCTGACGGCGACCTGCGTGATCGCACGCCTCGAAGGAGGCTGGACCGGGCAGTCGGTACCGGCCCAGGCCGCACCGGCCGGGGCGCCAGACGCGCGTCCTGCCGTCAGTCCTTGAGTGAGAAGGGCGTGAAGTCGGTGCGATCGTCGAAGTAGTCTTCCCGCTCGGCCCTCTTCAAACGGTTAACGATGAAATAGGTGAGCGGCGTGAACAGTACCTCCACCGAAACCTTGAATGCCCAGTTGAACGCGATGACTTTCAGCATGGTGCCGGGCTGCCAGATGCCGAAGAACGCGATGGGATAGAACAGCGCGCTGTCGACCGCCTGACCAACCATCGTCGATCCGATGGTGCGCGACCAGAGATGTTTGCCGCGCGTCCACACCTTCATCTTCGCGAGCACGTAGCTGTTGACGAAATCACCGCACCAGAACGCGATCATCGAGGCGACCACGATGCGCCAGGTGTTGCCGAACACGACCTCCAACGCCGGCTGGATGACTTCGTTGTAGGGTTCCGTGGTGTCCGCAGGCATGTTGATCACGAACAATCCCATGAGGGTCGCAAAGATCATTCCGCCGAATCCGGCCCAGATCACCTTGCGCGCTCTCGCATAGCCGTACACTTCGGTCAATATGTCGCCGAAGATGTAGCTGATCGGGAAGAACAGGTTGCCCGCGCCGAAGGTGATCCCGAGCAGCACGCAGGTCTTGCCGGGTCCGATGAGATTGGAACAGAGTAGAACCACGACGAACGCCGCCATCACCAGATCGTAGTAGCGGTAGTGCCGCGGGTTACTGACCGTGCCACCCAAAGTCGCGGTCGTTGCCATCGATCGAGCCTCGAGAAGGAGAGTTGCAGGTGCACAGTCTACCTACTCGCGACGGACCGAGGTGCGGTCAAAGCAGTAAACTGTCGTTGCCATGTTGCGGAGGGGCGTCTTGAACTTCGAAACCACGGAAGAGCACGAGCTGATTCGCGCGGCAGTGCGCAAGGTGTGCGCCGCGTTTCCCGATGAGTACTGGTCGAAGTGCGACGAATCCCATGAGTTTCCCTGGGAGTTCTACAACGCCATGGCCAAGGCCGGCTGGATCGGCATCGCCATTCCGGAAGCGTACGGCGGGAGCGGACGCGGGATCACCGAAGCGTCGCTCGTGCTGGAGGAGGTGGCGGCTTCGGGTGCCGCGATGAACGGTGCCACCGCCCTCCACCTGTCGATCTTCGGCATGGAGCCGGTCGTTCGGTTCGGCACGGAAGCGATGCGTCAGGCGTATCTGCCACGTGTCGCCAGCGGCGAGCTGCATGTGGCCTTCGGCGTCACCGAACCCGATGCAGGCACCGATACCACATCGATTACGACCAGCGCACGCCGCGAAGGCGACCACTACATCGTCCGTGGCCGCAAGGTTTGGACCACCAAGGCGCTGATCGCCGAGCGTGTGCTGCTGCTCGTGCGCACCACACCGCTGGAAAAGTGCGAACGGCGCACCGACGGTATGACCCTGCTGCTGGCGGAACTCAAACGTCCCGAAGTTTCGATTTCCGCGATCGACAAGGTTGGTCGTAATGCGGTCGCGACCTGTGAAGTCGTGTACGACGATCTGCCGGTCGCGGTGACCGATCGCGTGGGGGAGGAAGGCAAGGGCTTTCGTTACCTGCTCGCCGGGTTGAATGCCGAGCGCGTGCTCATCGCCGGGGAAGCGATTGGCATCGGCCGTGCGGCACTGCGGCGCGCAGTCGCCTACGCGAAAGACCGGGTCGTGTTCGGCCGACCCATCGGGCAGAACCAGGGTGTGGCGTTTCCTCTGGCGGAAGCGAAGACGCGGCTGGATGCAGCAGAGCTCATGGTCCGCAAGGCCGCGTGGAAGCTCGATGCGGGCTTACCGTGTGCCCAGGAGGCCAACATGGCGAAGTGGCTTGCGGCCGATGCCGCGTTTCAGGCCGCCGATCAGGCGGTGCAGACACACGGCGGCTTCGGCTATGCACGCGAATACCACGTCGAACGCTACTGGCGCGAAGCTCGCTTGATGCGCATCGCGCCAATCTCGCAGGAGATGATCATGAACTACGTGTCGGAGCACGTCCTCGAGTTGCCGCGGTCCTACTAGCAGCTGGCAGCCAGATCTGGCTGCTACAGGGTAGCGATGACCGCATTGATCGCCATGACCGTCAGCGCGATCGTCGCCAGCAGGAACAGCGTGAAGCGTACCGCGACTCGATTCCATGTGGCTTGAACGATGCTGTGCAGAATGCGTAACGCCACGTAGGCCCAGGCGAGCTGCAGATTCACGCCGCCGTCCGCGCCGGCCAGAACCAGTATGATCACGGTGGCATAGAAGATGGTGGGCTGTTCCATCAGGTGGGTGTAGTTGTGCGACTTCCAGTTGACCCGATCGGGCAATACGCCTTCGAGATCGGCGCCGCGTCCACCCACCGTGGTCGGCAGCGAGATGCCGGCCTTGGTCAGGGCCGGCAGGCGTGTCAGCGCGAGCCACATCAGCATCACGAGCGACCATACGACGAGTACGGCGGCCGGCAATAGAATCGGACTGTTCATGGACGTTCCCACCCTCGTTTCGCGTCACGGCACGCTATCTCAGTGCGATTGGCTTGTCGAAGTGCGACTGGGCGTGACTGGTAGGAGCGAGCAGCGCGCGCGATTGCTTCCGGCAGTTTCAGGAATGTGGGAGCGGGAGCTCGCGCGCAAGCGGCCGAGCGACTTGCCCGCGAATAGAACAATGATTTCCTTACGTTCATTCGCGCCCAAGGGCGCTCCCACAGTTGCTCGCTCCCACCGGGTCTTCGATGACTTTTGCGACACCCGCCGTGGGTCGCTCCCACAACGGCTCCGATGAGCCTTCGCAACGTCTTTCATTGACCCGGCGCCATGAGCATCAAACAGCCACGCATACGTCGGGCTCGTAGCCGCACGCGACCAGGCAAGCGACGTCGATGGCTGCGTTTGCGCTGGCCCAAGCGCCGTACCTGGCGCCGATGGATTCGGCGGCTCCGCGCGTTGCCGCGTTCAGTTCAAGTCATGTTGGGTGTGGTCTGTGTCGGCATGCTCTGGTTGACCGTCAACTGGACGTATCAGGTGGTGCGCAAACCGTCGGAACTGTTCTTTCCGGTCAGCGGCACCTTGCACAAGACGCCGACGGAGACCTGGCGCAGCTATGGACCGATTTTCAGGCAGCACTCGACCGATGTGATCT
>JBFKCZ010000169.1:0-6232 GCA_041620035.1 Pseudomonadales bacterium | reverse complement strand
CCGAGGATCGCCTGAATGAGGCCCATGATCGATGCATCGTCGAGATCGATCAGCGTAGCCGCTGGCGGATCGACCGCATAGGACAGCGGCGGCGAATCGGTCCATGGATGAATGAAGTAGACGACGACGAGGCCGATCGTGATCGCAATCGAAGTGGTCAGCAGGTAGTAGAGGATCGTGCGTACACCCAGACTTCGAAACCGGCGCGCGTCGCCGAGGTGCAGAATGCCGGACAAGAGCGAGAAGAATATGAGCGGCGCAATGACCAGCTTCAGCGCTGCGAGGAATCCGAACTTGAGCAGAGCCACGAACTCGTCGATGGCGCCGTCGGCCACGAGGGTCGCCAGAAGAACGCCGATCGCGGCCGCGATCAGGACGGCCCACGTCAGATGACGGTGAACCATCGCGAATCCGTCAGACGTAGATGTCTATGATCGTTCCGAGCCGGCGCTTGCGCCTGGTTCGGCCGCGGGGTGCGGCCGTGCATGGTTGCGAATCGTTCTGTGCATCGAACTCCGCACTGCGCCGGTCGAGTCCGCTGCGTTGTTCGACACCGAGGCGCCGCTCGGGGTGCTGTGCTTTCGCAAGCAGAAGTTGGCGCCGATCGTGCTGCCGGCGCCGATCGCGCCTTCGACGCTCGTCCGTCCGCTTCACCGAAGCCGATGGTGCGACGAGCCGCGCAATGCGCGAATAGACGGCGGGAGTTCGCATACTGCGGCGTCGGACCCGATGACCAATGCGATGCGGTCATTGTGAACCGGCGCACACGAAGCGTTGTGAACCGTTGTCGCGTCGCTGTAACGCGATCCCCCGATGCGACGGAAAGCGGTCTCGACGGTGGCGGTTTGGTGTCGGAAATCCGGCGCTCAGGCGAAGCACTCGCGCAGGAAGTCCACGGTGGTCTGCCACGCGCGGCGATCCGCTTTGGCGTCGTAGGCCGCCCCCATGGCAGGGTCGTTTGCCTTGGGATTGGTGAACGCGTGCAACGTGTTGCCGTAGGCATGCAGCTGCCAGTCGGCGCCGGCGGCACTCATTTCCTTCGCGAATGCCAGAACGGCGTCCGGGGGCACCATGGGATCGTCGTAGCCGTGCAGCGCGAGTACGCGCGCCTTGATCTTCGCGTTTGCTGAACCGGGCGGCGTGAACAGGCCGTGATTGCTGATGACGCCACAAAGGTTGGCGCCCGCGCGCGCCAGGTCGAGTACGCACAGCCCGCCGAAGCAATACCCCATGGCGGCGATCTTCCTGCCATCGACCCGGTCGAGTCCGTTGAGCGCGGCGATGCCTGCCTCCAGGCGGCGCCGCAGCATGGCGCGATCGTCGAGGAAGGGTTGCATCAGGCGCGCGTTCTGTTCCGGTCCCGAACCGGTCTTGCCATTGCCGTAGACGTCCATCGCAAAGCCCACGTAGCCAAGCTTGGCCAGCGCCTCGGCTTTACCGGCGACGAAGTCGTCACGGCCCTCCCAGGCGTGCACGATGGCAACCGCGGGCGCTTTTCCCGCGCCGGCCGGCATCGCCACTGCGCCTATGCACTCGACATCACCATCCCGATACCGCACTTCGGTCGTTGCCATTTGTCCCCCAACAGTCCAGCTGAAATGCGCGAAGCCGCGAGAGCACGGCAGGGTAGGGGACGGCCTTCGCATGCGTCAAGGCGACTTCGGCTACCATGCGCCGCCATGGTTCTCGTTCGACTCACGTTGCTGTGTTGCGCGATCTGCGGTTGCAGCGGGCAAACGCCGATCACGGCTTCCGGCTCGACGATGGGTACCGTCTATCACGTCACCGCGTACTGCGAGGAGACGGTGGTCGATCTCGATGCGCGAATCCGCGGCGTGCTCGACAGCGTCAACGCAGAGATGTCGACCTACGACGCGAACTCGACGTTGTCGCGATTCAACGCATCGCCCGTCGGGGAGTGGTTCCCGGTGTCGCGCGCGATGATCGACGTGCTCAGCGTGGCTCAGTCGCTGTCGGCGATGAGTCAGGGCGCGTTCGACGTCACCGTCGCGCCGCTGGTCAATCTCTACGGCTTCGGGCCCGTCCCGGCGCCGGAAACAGAGCCCTCCGCCGCCGAAGTCGACGCCGCCCGCGCCATGATCGGCTACGACTACCTGGAAGTCCGTCGCGATCCGCCCGCCCTGCGCAAACGGCGTCCGCTCGAAGTGGATTTGTCCGCCGTCGCCAAGGGCTACGGCGTCGATGCGGTCGCGGCCACCGTGGTCGATGCGGGTTGCCCCGACGTGATGGTGGAAATCGGCGGAGAGGTCTTTGCCGCCGGCGGAAAGCCGGATGGCACGGCCTGGCGGATCGGTATCGAGGTGCCGGACTCGGTGCCGGGTACCGCGATCGGCCGCGTCGTGCGCCTGCGCGGACAGGGGGTTGCCACGTCGGGCGACTACCGCAACTACATCGAGTGGTCGGGCCGCCGGTACTCCCATACGTTCGACGGCCGCACGGGGGCGCCCGTGGATCACGGCCTGGCCTCGGTCACCGTGATCCGGCCGACTACACTCGAGGCGGACGGATTTGCTACCCTGCTCGAAGTGCTCGGTCCGGACGCGGGCTGGGATCTCGCCGAAGCCTCGCGTGTGGCGGCGTTGTTCATCGAACGCACGGACACGGGCTTCGCCACCAGGGTAACAACGGCCATGCAGTCCCATCTGGAACCATCGACGCCATGACGCTCCTCCTCACACTCGTTTTGATGGTGCTCGTGGTTGCGGCCATGGGAATCGGGCTGTTCTTCGGCAGACGACCCCTTCAGGGCAGTTGTGGTGGTATGGCGCAGCTCGGCCTCGGCGAATGCGAGATCTGCGGCGGCGACCCCAAGCGGTGCGAAGCGCGGGTCGAGCCTGCCCCCGACGGCAGGGAAGGTGGCTCCGAGCTCGGTTACGACGCCACGCGCCGGGATTTCTAGGCGCGACCCGCCGACCCGACCCCCAGCCAGCAATTTCCGGCTTCTCGTCTATGCTCACCTGAAGAAGGCCACAGGATGTGGCCCGACCCCGGTTGGCCGATTCGGAGCGTGGCCGCGTGAGCAAAGGAGCTGCCAAAGGTGCGCCGCCCGAGGGCAGTGCATACCTGTCGGGCGTCCGCCGTCACCTCGCTGCGCTGATCGATCAGGGTGCGCTCGAGCTGCCCATGCTGCCGGGCGTGGCGGCGGAGGTGTTGTCCCGTTCCTTGGAAGATCACTCCGACGCGGCACGCCTCGCGCAGCTCATTCAGCAGGATCAGAGCCTGGCCGGTCACGTCCTTCGTATCGTCAACTCGCCGCTCTTCAGAGGCGCCACGGAGATCGTGGCGTTGCGCCAGGCGATTGCGCGGCTCGGGATGGAACGAATTCGCGAGATCGCGCTGTCGGCATCGCTCGGAGGCGCGGTCTTCAAGCAGCCCGACTATCAGCCTATCGTGGACAAAGCATGGCAGCTCGCCCTCTGTTCAGGGCTGTGGTCGAAGGAAGTCGCGCGCGCAGGTCGACGCAACGTCGAAGTGGCCTACCTGTGTGGATTGCTGCACAACCTCGGCGTACCGCTCGTGCTCGCTGCACTCGCTCGTGTCACCGAGCAGCCTCTGGCGAGAAGTGACGCGCAAGTACTGCTGCAGGAGTTCGGCGCGAAAGCCGGGGCGCTGCTCGGTCGCAACTGGAAGCTGCCGGAAGCGGTGATCGTGACCATCGAGCACATCGAATCGTTCGCCGAAGCGGAACAGCATGTCGACGCGGTTGCGGTCGCCAACGCTGGTCGGGGCATCGCGGCTCTGATGCTGAGCGGTCCCTTGCTGAGCACTGAAGTGTCGAACCTCGAGTCCATTCAACATCTCAATCTCTATCCCGATGACGTCACGCAGCTGCTCGCCGCGCGCGACACCGTGCGGCAATCGATGGAGTCCATGTCCGCATGAACCGTTTCGACGTCGTGGTGATCGGCTCGGGACCGGCCGGACAGAAGGCTGCGGTAGGCGCCGCAAAGAGCGGACGCCGGGTCGCCGTCATCGAGCAATCACGCAACATCGGCGGGGCTTGTGTGCACTTCGGCACCATACCCAGCAAGGCACTCCGAGAGCGCGCCGTCGAGCGACGCAAGTTCGCGGAGCGATTGGCGGCGCTCGGAATGCCGAGCGAAGCGCCGGTCGCGGATGTGGCCGGACTCATCGGCGAGATGAGCGACGTGGTCGCGGCCCACGACGTGTACATGTCCCAGCAGCTCACGCGCAATGGCATTACCGTAATCCGGGGTCGGGCGAGTTTCCTCGACGCGTACCGCGTGCGCGTACTGCACACGGATGGCTCTGCGGAAATCCTGGGCGCCAAGAACTTCGTCATTGCGACGGGTTCGAAACCGCGCACACCGGACAATGTGCCGATCGACCACGAAGTGATATTCGATAGCGATTCGATTCTGTCGCTCGCTTACCTGCCCGAGTCGATGGTCGTGTTCGGCGGCGGCGTCATTGCGAGCGAGTATGCGTCCATCTTCGCCGTACTTGGCGTGCGTGTGACGATGATCGATCGTTTCCCGATGCCGCTGGGATTCCTCGAACCGGAACTGGTGCGTGGGTTCCTCGAGGGATTCGGCGGCTATGGCGGCACCTTCATCGGTGAGGCCGATGTGGAGAGCGTGCGGTTCGATGGCGTCAGCCAGGTCGTTACACGACTGGTCGGCGGGCGAGAAATCCGCAGTGAAAAGGTGCTCTGCGCGCTCGGCCGTCGTTCGCTGCTCGATGGCCTCGACGTGCACAAGGCGGGAATCTCGGTGGACGGCAAGGAACTCATCCCGGTCAATGAGAACCTGCAGACGGTGATGCGCCATATCTACGCAGCCGGCGATGTCATCGGCCCGCCGTCGCTCGCGTCGGCATCGATGGAGCAGGGCCGCCGTGCAGCGTGTCATCTGGCTGGACTCGATCCGGGGACGCAGGGCGAATGGCTGCCCAGCGGCATCTACTCGATTCCGGAACTGTCGTGCGTCGGGCTCACGGAACGACAGACTCAGGAACGGTACGGCGCCGCGAGCGTCGGATTCGCCCGGTTCGACGAAGTAGCGCGGGGACACATTTCCGCCGCGAGTCGGGGCCTGCTGAAGATGGTGGCGTCGCCCGATCGGGTCGTGCGGGGCGTGCACGTGGTCGGTGACAATGCGACCGAAATGATCCACATCGCTCAGATGGGCCTGATCCAGGGCGCGACGGTCGACACCTACGTCGAGACCGTATTCAACTTCCCCACGTTTGCGGAGAGCTATCGAGTCGCCGCGCTGGCGGTTGCGGCCCAGCTCGATGCGTCGAAGTCAACGGCATCCAGGCCGGTGGCGGGCGATCGCGACGTCGCGTGAGCGCCGGGCCTCAGTCGGAAGCGGCGAGAGTCTTGTGCGAGATCTGTGACTTGAGCATGTGTCGATTGAGCCGACGCTGATAGTCGTCCGCCAGTTCGACGAACTCGACGCCGATCGCGAATCGATCGCCGACGGCGCGGCACTGGCGCACGCGTCCATAGCCGAGCAGGGTTTCGCGCTGGGGCAGCAACACGAGGTGAAACGCCACGAGCCCGCGGTTTGGCTGCGGCTGCGAGAGATGAAAGCCGATTCCGTTGGCGCCCAGGGAAACCACTTCGCGTTCTAGATGGTTGTCGGTCTCGAGCGTCGTGGCGAAGAGGACGTCTTTGAGCACGCCGATCTGCGCTGCGAGCCAGTCGACGGCTTCGGCCGCGAGCGCATCGTGACGGGCGAGGCGCGCGTGGCACTCACGAAACCCCTTGTCGAGATCCGCGAGCCGGCTCTTCACGTCGGCTGCTACGCCCAGATCGAACAAGAGCTCCGCCGGCCGGCCGATGTCGTGACCAGCCGGGACTGGCTTGACCGCCAGCAATGCCTCTTCGGTGATTCGATAGGCATTGCGCTTTTCGTCACCTGGTTCGTCGCTCACGTTCTCTACCCGCGGTGTCATGGGCCCGCTCTGGTGCCGATTCACAGGTAAGTCTAGTCGGGAAATCGGCGCCGACGATCCGGTCAGCGGGCGTCTGCTACACTGCGCGCCGTTTCACCGTTGTTCCGCCCGTGTTCAGACCACTCGCCTTCAACATCGGGCTCCGATACGCCAGTTCGAAGCGGAGCTTCGTCTCCTTTATCAGCATCGTCGCCGTGGCGGGCCTCGTGCTGAGTGTGGCCGTGCTCCTGTTCGTGACCGCCGTGATGAACGGATTCGAGCGCGAGATGCGCGACCGAATCCTGGCACT
>JBFKCZ010000168.1:0-6233 GCA_041620035.1 Pseudomonadales bacterium | reverse complement strand
CTAGCGCGCGATCGACACACTATTGGATGGCGTGCTCCGCACCACACCGGTTCGACGCACGATCACCGACGTGCTCGATGCGGTCTTCCTCAATCGCCTGCTCGCCTTTCCGCTGTTTCTCGGCGTGATGTACCTGATGTTTCTGTTCACGATCAACGTCGGCAGCGCGTTCATCGACCTGTTCGATCTCGTCGGCCTTGCGCTGTTCGTGGAAGGGCCGCGGCAGATCTATGCCTCCATCGGCGCGCCGGAGTGGCTCGCCGCGTTTCTGGCCGACGGCGTCGGCGGCGGCGTGCAACTCGTCGGCACGTTCATTCCGGTCATCGCGTGCCTGTTCCTGTTCCTGTCGTTCCTCGAAGACTCGGGATACCTCGTACGTGCCGCGTTCATCATCGATCGGCTCATGCGCCGGCTGGGCCTGCCGGGCAAGTCGTTCGTTCCGCTGATCGTGGGCTTCGGCTGCAACGTACCCGCCGTGATGGCGGTTCGATCACTGGACAACCAGCAGGACCGGATACTCACGACCCTCATGGCGCCCTATATGTCGTGCGGCGCGCGACTCACGGTATATGCACTCTTCGCGGTGGCGTTCTTCCCCACACAGGGACAGAACCTCGTTTTTGCGCTGTATCTCATGGGCATACTCGTGGCGGTTGTTTCGGCGTTGATCGTGCGGCGCTACCTGCTGGCGCGCGAAGTGTCGACATTCGTCATGGAGCTGCCCGCCTACCACCTGCCGACCTTGCGAGGTCTGCTGATGCACACCTGGCATCGCCTGAAGGGCTTCGTCACCCGGGCGGGCAAGGCGATCGTGGCGGTGGTCATCGTGCTGAACGTAGTGAGTTCGGTCGGCACCGACGGCAGCTTCGGCAATCAGAACCGCGAGAACTCCGTGCTGTCAGCAATCGGCAAGACGATCACGCCCGCGTTCTCACCGATGGGCATTCAGGAATCGAACTGGCCCGCGACCGTCGGCATCTTCACCGGCATATTCGCGAAAGAGGTCGTCGTCGGTACGCTCGATGCGCTGTACTCGCGCATCGGCGTGGATACGGAAGCCGCCAAATCCACCTTCTCCGTAACCGACACATTGCGACAGGCTGTCGCGACCGTACCGGCGAATCTCGCCACCCTCGCCGATCAGCTGACCGACCCGCTCGGCATCGATCTCGGCGATCTCGGCGACACCGCGGGTCAGGCAGCGGAGCAGAACGTGACCCTCGGCACCATCGCCCAGATGCAGCGGCTGTTCGAGTCGCCCCGCGCCGCATTCGCCTACCTCGTGTTCATTCTGCTGTACATGCCCTGTGTCGCGACCATCGGTGCGATCTTCAAGGAGATCGGCGCGTTCTGGGCGACGTTCAGTACGCTTTGGTCCGTGGTGATGGCCTATACGGTCGCCGTCATCTGTTACCAGATCGGCGATCTCGGCACAGCCACGGCGTCGGCCTCGATGACCATCGCAGCCATGCTCGCGATGCAGGTGCTGGCATTCGGCGCGCTCATCCGCTGGGGCCGCCGCCGGCTTCGATATCCCGATCTGATTCCGCTCGTCCGGGTCGGGTAACTCCGTGTTCAGCCCAACAGCCGTCGCCTATCTTTGTCCGAACAACGCGAATGATTTTCATTTGTATTCAAACCAGCCCAGGAGACCCCGCACCATGTTCCGCAGATCGATCGCTTTCCTCGCCGTCGTGCTCTCGACGGCGCCAACCGCCTACGCGGCGCCCACCCTCGAGGAGATGTGGGCGCTGGTACAGGCCCAGCAGGAGGAAATCACCGAGCTGAAAGCCCGGCTCGCCGCCACCGAGAGCGCCACCGCCGCCACCTCTGCGAGCGTCGCCGTGACCGAAGAGCGCCTGGACGCAACCACCGACTATGTCGAGACCCGACTCGCCGACGGCGCGCACGGCCGCGACACACAGATCGGCGGCTACGGCGAACTCCACTACAACAACCTCGATGCAGAAGATTCGAGCCGTGATCTCAAGGAGGCGGACTTCCATCGCTTCGTGTTGTTCTTCGGACACGACTTCAGCGAGCGAGTGCGCTTCTTTTCCGAGCTCGAACTCGAGCATTCGCTGGTCAAAGACACGAGCGACGGATCGAATACCGGCGAAGTGGAACTCGAGCAGGCTTACATCGAAATGGATCTCGACGAGTCGCACTACCTGCGCGCGGGACTGGCACTCGTGCCCGTCGGGCTCATCAACGAAACCCACGAGCCGCCCACCTTCTATGGTGTGGAACGCAACGACGTCGAGAGCATCATCATCCCCAGCACGTGGTGGGAGGGTGGCGCCGGCATCGGCGGCCGCTACGCCTCGGGACTGTCCTGGGATCTGGTCGCGCACACCGGACTCGAAACACCGGTGACGGGCAGCAGCGCATTCCGCGTTCGCAGTGGCCGGCAGAAGGTCTCGAACGCCGCCGCGGAAGACCTCGCCTACACCCTGCGTGTGCGCTACACGGGCGTGCCGGGTCTGGAACTCGGCGGCAGCGTCCAGTATCAGTCCGACATGACTCAGGTAGCCAACGACGGCATGGAAGAGGGGCTTTTGACCTCCGCACACGGTGTGTGGAATCTCGGTCCGTTCACGTTCAAGGCCCTGTGGGCGGCCTGGAACATCGACGGATCTGCGGTCAAGGCGGCAGGCGCCGACGATCAGGACGGCTGGTACGTGGAGCCGAGCTATCGCTTCCGCATCGGCGACAACGCCTTTGGCGTGTATTCGCGCTACGCGGACGTGAGCGGCGCACGCACGGTGGATCAGTTCGATCAATGGGAACTGGGCCTCAACTACTGGCCCACCGACAAGGTCGTCTTCAAGGTCGACTACCGCGACCGCAGTCACGATCTTGCCGTGGACGCGGGCCGCGACTTCAAGGGCATCGATCTCGGCGTGGGCTATCAGTTCTAGGGGATGACGACATCGGAGCCACTGTGGGAGCGCCCTTCGGGGCGCGAACTGGCCGTTCGCGGGCAAGGCGCTTGGCCGCGGGCAAGGCGCTTGGCCGTTCGCGGGCAAGCCCGCTCCCACAAACGTTCTGGCACAATGCGTGAGATGTCGATGCGAATAGTTACGATTCTCGTTTGTTGCCTGCTGCTGCCGACTGCGGCAGGGGCGACTGCGCCCGGCACCTATCTGGCACCCGAGGCGTTCATTGCGCGCACGTTCCCATCGCCGCCGCCCGCCGGCGTGCTGTGGTACGACGATTCGCTCCGGGCCGCACTCGCCGAAGTACTCGGTCATGCACCGCATGGACTGCGAGTGCGCTATTGGCGCGACGGCGAGCGCACCGCGTGGATTCTGGACGAGGTGGGCAAGGACAAGCCCATCACGCTCGGCGTGGTCGTTGCGAACTCCCGCATCGAGTCACTCGACGTGCTGGTGTTTCGCGAAAGCCGGGGCTGGGAGATTCGCCACGCCTTCTTCACCAACCAATTCAGAAACGCGCGGCTCGATGAACGCAGGCGACTCGAGCCCGGCATCGACGGCATCACCGGCGCGACGTTGTCCGTGCGCGCGGCCACGCGTGTCGCTGCCGCGGCCATCGTGTTGCACGAGCGCGTCATGCGCCAGGACACGAAACTCGCGGCCAACGCCGGCTGACACATGGCGCTGCCGCCGGGGTTACCGCCGCCACCCAAGCAACAACCCATGCGCAGCCTGCATCGGGCACTGGGTCTGGTCGGCGCGCTCTTCCTCCTGTTGCTCGTGAGCACCGGCATCGCATTGCAGCACCCCGGGTTGTTCCGGCTCGACACGACCTTCGTGACATCGGCCGCGTTGCTCGACTGGTACGGCGTGTCGGTGCCTCCGGCGCGCGTCTTCGACGCCGGTACGCACCGCGTGGCACGCATCGGCGAGCTGACGACGCTCGACGACAACCCGATCGATCTGGCCATCGACGACCTCATCGGCGCCATTGCGGTCGCCGGCCATGTGCTGGTCGTCGATACGGAACAGCTGACGATCCTGACAGGCACGGGCGAACTGGTGGACCGCATGTCGATCCCCACCCAGGCGATTGCCGTTGGCACCGGCGCAGCCGATGGCAGCGTGAACGTGCGCACGGCAAGCGGTGTTCTCCGCTTGAGCGAGGATCTCGCGGATTGGCACCCCGCGGTCGATGCCGGCGAGATTCGCTGGCAGACGGCACTGGAGCCGAATGCGGCGGAACGCCCGCTGCTGGAAGCCGCTTATCGCGGTCGCCTGATCACCGTAGAGCGATTCCTTCTCGACCTGCACTCCGGCCGGTTCTTCGGTCGCTACGGTCCCTACTTCATCGACCTCGCCGCGATTCTGGTGCTGCTGCTCGCGGCCAGCGGCTTGCTGCTGATGCGCCGCCGCCAATGACCACCGTGGTCGTGTCCGGGTTCGGCCCGTTTCCGCCCTACACCGACAATCCCTCGTGGGACGCACTCGTCGACGCAGCGCCGCGATTGCCGGCCGGCTGGCGCCTGCAACGCGTGCGCCTCGACGTGGCGTGGAACCGCGCCGCGAACACCCTGCTGGATGAACTCGACGACGACGTGCGTGCGGTGATTGCCTTTGGTCAGGCAGACGACGCTGCCATCCGCATAGAGCGGTTTGCGGTGAACGCATGCGACCGATCGCTCGCAGACGTCGATGGCCTGCGCTTCGAAACGGATTCGATCACCGCCGACGGCCCCGCGGCCTATACGACCGCCCTACCTCGCCGGCACCTGCACGACCGACTCGCCAAGGCCGGACTGCCGGTCATCGAGTCGCACTTTGCCGGCGGTTACCTGTGCAACTTCACGTTCTATCGATTGATGCACCATCTGCGCAATCGAACCGCTACGCCGGCAGGTTTCGTGCACGTCCCGCCCATCGCCCGCCTGCCGCTCGCGCGCACGCGGGCCGCGATGGAACTCGTCATCGAATCCGTGGTGGATTACTCGCGCGTGAGCAGCTGACGATAGCGGCGCATGTGCCGCAGCGACGCCAGCTCATCGCCCTTCAGTTCGAAGATACGCGACAGATTGAAGTGAGCGTCGGGCACGGCGTCGGCGCGTCGATAATGTTCGATGGCCGTGTCGAGCTCTTCGAGTTCATCGAAGAGCGTGCCCAGGTTGTAGTGCGCCAGCGCATGATCCGCATTCTGAACGAGGGCGCGTTCGTAGCACTTCTTCGCCTGCTTCAGATTGCCGCGCAGCTGCGCGAGACGCCCGAGGTTGACGTAGGCATCGGCGTTGGTGGGATCGAGCGCGATTGCACGCTGGTAGGCTTCGGGTGCGCGTTCGGGATCGACCTCTTCGAGATCGAGACCGAGGTTGTACCAATCGTCGCTGTCGAGATCGTCGAGCGCCTCGGCTGCGCTGAAGTTGCGCTCGGCGAGCGCTGCAACGTTGTCGGCCAGGCCCTTCACCGAGAAGTCGAGATGACCCTGACCCGTTTCCGCGTTCCAGAGCGCATTGTCCTCGCGGACGACGACATTGGCGCCCTCGGCGTAGATGCGCACCGAGGTCAGCGTGCGCACGGTTTCGAGCTCCGCTTTGAGCTTCAGCAGCACCTTGTAGGCTTTGCGCGCCGACACGCGGGCATCGAGCAGACCCTTCGCGGTGCGCAGCAGCACGACATCCTGAAACGAGAACCGATACTCGCCGTTGCGGCCGCGGCTCGGAGACAACAACCCGCGATGCGCGTAGTGACGCACCTGTACGGGTGTCAACCCGATCAGCTCACTGACATCGCGGGTCGCATAGCCACTCATCACTTCTTGCGTTGAGCCGTCTTCTTCGCGGCGGTCTTGGAACCGGTCGAACCTTTGGCCGGTGCTCGTTTGGCCGGCTTGCGACCCTTGGCATCGACCGCGGACTTGCCGGCCACCGACGCCTTGAGAGCCTCCATGAGATCGATGATCTTCGCCTCCGGACGTTCCTCGGGGGGCACGGAAATGTCCTTGCCCTGCACCTTCTGTTCGATGAGTTCGAGCACCCGCGCCTTGATCTCGTCTTTGTACATCTCGGGGTGAAAGGAATCGTTCGTGCGCTGCTCGATGATCTTCTTCGCGAGCTCGAGTTCGGTGGCATCGACCGGGCAGACATCGAGGGGAACTTCGTCGAATGGCCGCAGCTCGTCCTGGTGCTTCAGCTGTTCCATCACCAGGCCGTCGCCCATCGGCCGGATCAACACCAGATAGCATTTGCCGCGCGCCGCATACTTGGCGAGCGCCGCCTGACCCGTGTCGGCGAGCGCCGCACG
>JBFKCZ010000167.1:0-6269 GCA_041620035.1 Pseudomonadales bacterium | reverse complement strand
GCCGACGACCAGCGCGAGCACGAGGGCGATGGCCGCCTTCTTCATGGTTGGGCCTCGGAACCCGTCGTGGCGGCCTCAGGGGTGTCCACTTCGTCGACTTCTACTTCGTCGACTTCTACTTCGTCGATCAGCAGGACTTTTGAGAAATCCGCGTCCGCGTCGATCTCCGGCAACTCGGCGGTGATCTTCAGTCCCCGCAGGGATGCGACCTCGGTGAGTACCTTCGACACCCGGTCGTCGCCACTGTCGTAGAACTCGTTGATCGCTGCGGCGAATCCATCGAGCGACTGATCGAACACCTCGGCATCACGTCGCAACAGTCCCAGTTGCGCCCGTTCGAGCGCCATGGAGAGATTCAACTCCAGGTAACGATGCTCCGCGGGTTCCAGCAAAGGATGGGTCGCACCGGACTCGCGCTGGCGGAACTTGAACATCGCCGTCAAGCGGTCGAGGGCGAGCCGCCAACCCTCGGCCGGTGCTTCGGGCGAAGCCTCGGGCGGACTGTAGCTCGGCAAACGGATCGGCAGCTCAGGCAGCGTCGATTGCAGAGCCTGCAGGCGAAGGACGACAGCGTCCACGTCGATGCGAGGCACGCGCTCGAGTTCGGCCAGGTCGCGATCGATGGCGGCCACCGCGGGCGCAAGGGAAGGATCGTCGAGATCCACGAGAACCGCGCGCGCGGCGCGCAGCGCGTTGCTTGCAGAGGCGACATCGGAAGACACCTGCAGCGAATTCCTCGCAAGGCGTATCAGGTGAGACGCTTCCGCCAGGCGCCAGGGCCGCGGATCGATGTCGCTCACGGCGATCAGCCCGCGGAGGTGACCCAGTTCCTGCTGCACCGCCGTCATTCGCGTTTCATGCGTCGCGAGCTGCCGCGCCAGCGGCTGTTCGGGATCTGCGAGACGCACGTCCATCTGTCGCAGGACATCGGCGGCGGTGCGCTCCTGCGCCGCCTGCAGCGCTTCGATGGTTGGCAGTACGCTTGCCAGCGGATCGCTATAGATCTCGCGGTAGAAGAGGTAACCAGACACCGACACTGCGAGCAGCGAGAGCAGTACCGCGAACGCGCCGCCCGCCCCCGAGCGCTTGCGTTCCACCTGCGGCTTTTCCTCAGATTCACTCATTGCGACCCTCACAACTGTCGATTGCACTCAACGTCGCGGCCGCGTCGGCCCCCGCCGCGACAACGATCCGACTCAGCCCTGCCGCGGTCAACGACTCTGCAACCCGCACCGAAGGCACGACCATGACCGCCTTCGCCTTCGCCACCTCGTCTGCGCGGCGAATCAATGCCTCCGCCGCCGCAACGCTCGATATGACAACGTAATCGAAGCGGGTCAGATCGATGCGCGAGGCAGCCGCCACCTCCCGCCGTCGGTACAACGCTATCCGGTCGACCCGCGCTCCGCCCGCGACCAGCGCCTCGTCGAGCAGTCGACGACCGCCGACACCAGCCACCAACAGAATGCGCTTGCGCGAAAATGGCTTCAGCTCGGGCATGTCCAGTATACCTTCCGAGCGCTCGTCGGCCGGACTGAGCGCGGCGACGCCCTGCTGTTCGAGCGCAGCCCGGGTCGACGCGCCAACGGCGATCCACGTGAGACCCGTCGGCAGCACCGGCCATCGACGATGGATGATCTCGAACGCATGCGTGACGGCGTGAACGGACAGCCAGACGACGGCGTCGTATCGATCGAGTTGCGCCAGTTCCGGCGGATCCGCCGAAGAAGCGACGATCTCGATCAGAGGTTCGACGACGGCCACGTATCCCGCGGCTTCGATCGCTTCGGCGAGCTGGCTCGCGCCTGGTTGCGTGCGCGTGACCAGAATCCGCTTGCCCACCTCAGTGTTTGGCGGCACGAAGCGCTGCCAGGATCGCTTCCGCGCCCTGCTCACGCAGCTTGGCGGCGGCGGCCTTGCCGAGTGCCAATGGTTCGGTGCCCTCGACGGTAGCGCGCAGAACGCGTTTGCCATCGGCGTCGGCAAGCAGCGCCTCGAGCCTGATCCGTCCGCCATGAACGACCGCATGCGCAGCGATCGGCAGCGAACAGTCCGCGCCCAGCGCCGCGCTGACCGCGCGCTCGGCGCCGACGCACCTTGCGACGTCGCGATCGGCGAGCGGTTCGAGGAGTTCGATCAGATCGCGGCGCTCCGCGCGGCATTCGACACCGAGCGCGCCCTGGCCGGCGGCCGGCAGACTGTCGCGGGTTTCGATTCGTTCGGCGATACGGGCCTCGAGTCCGAGCCGTTCGAGGCCGGCGGCTGCGAGCAAGAGCGCATCGAACTCGCCCGCATCGAGCTTGCCGATTCTCGTGTTCACATTGCCGCGCACCGGCTGGACATCCAGGTCTGGACGACGCGCGAGGAGCTGCGATCGCCGCCGCAGACTCGACGAGCCGACGCGCGCACCGCGCGGCAGCGCGCCAACCGAAGTTGCGGTCGCGCAAACGAGTGCATCCCGCACGTCGGCGCGGTAGGCGATCAGGGGCATTGCAAAATCGTCGGCGAGTTCGGCAGGCACGTCTTTCATCGAATGCACGGCGATGTCTGCGCGGCCTTCGAGCATCGCAACCTCGAGTTCTTTGATGAACAGCCCCTTGCCGCCGATCTCGCTCAAGGGTGCCGACAACCACCGATCGCCCGCGGTAGTGAGCGCAACCAGCTCGACTTCCAGGCCGCGGTGGATTCGGATCAGTTCGTCCCTGATGAAGTTCGCCTGCCACAACGCCAGAGCGCTGCTGCGGGTGGCGATCCGAACCCGCTCCGTCACGATCAGAGTGCCTTGATCAGCTTGCGCACGTCCGCGACGTGACGTCGGCTGATGTCGATGCCCTGCGCAACACCGCGAAGGCGAACCTGGTAGTGGCCGTCTTCGTTGCGCTCGAGGCCCTCGACGTGATTCGGTGCGATGAGCGCATTGCGGTGCACGCGGAAGAACCGACTTCCGAACTCGTCCTCGAGCTCCTTCAGGGTGTCGTCGATCAGGAGTTCACCGCCGGCAAAGCGCGCCGTGACGTACTTCTGATCCGCCTGAAAGCAGCAGACATCTTCCACTGGCACCAGCTCGATGCCCTTCCGGGTTCGCGCTGAAATGTGGGTCCGGCGGCTGTCGTTCTGGTCCGCAAGCGCCGCCAGCTGCAGCCGATTGGTGCGCTTGGCGTTGCCGAGCACCTGCGCGAGGTCGTTGCGGCGCACGGGTTTCAGCAGATAGCCGATGGCCTGCACGTTGAACGCATCCACCGCATGCTCTTCGTAGGCCGTGCAGAACACGACCGCAGGCGGCTCCTCCATTCCCGACATGTGGCGCGCGGCTTCCAAGCCGTCCATGCCAGGCATGCGGATGTCGAGCAGCACCACATCGGGCTGCAGATCATTGCAGCGCTCCACCGCCTGCATGCCGTTGGCCGCATGCCCAACCACCTCGTAACCTTCGATGTCACCGAGCATTCGCGCCAGGCGATCTCTGGCCAGCTGTTCGTCGTCGACGATCAAGACTTTCATCGTTTGCTCCCTGCGTTCGAGCCTGGGACGGTAATCAGTGCCGAGTCCGGCTCGGCATGCGGAAAGTGCAGCCGCGTGATGTACACGCGATTGGGCTCATCGGTGGCCGCCGTCAGATCCGCCTCGGCGCCGTACAACACCGTGAGTCGACTCTTGATGTTGTTGACCGCCATTCGATTGCCTTGCGTCTCGCCGCGAGCTTCCGGAGGTGGAACCGGGTTGGTGATCTGAACCCGCACCTGACCACCTTCGTGCCGGACGCGCACGTTGATCGTGCCACCTTCAGGCAGCGGTTGAATACCATGGTAAATGGCGTTCTCCAACAGCGGCTGTAGCGTCAGCAGCGGGATCATGATGGCATTCGGCTGCACCTGGATGTCCCAGTCGATGCGCAGACGGTCACCGAGGCGCAAACCTTCGATACGAACGTAGCGTTCGCAGAGCGCGAGCTCCTCGGCGAGGCTCACCTGATTGCCGGCATCGTTGAGGCTGGCGCGGAACAGCTCCGAAAGGTCCTCCACCACAGATTCCGCCGTGTCGGGATCGGTCGCGATCAGGCTGGCGATGATGTTCATGCTGTTGAACAGGAAATGCGGACGGATGCGTGACTGCAGGGCTTGAATGCGCGACTGCAGTTCCGATTGCTCCTGCTCGCGCAACTGCTGCTGCACATAGAAGTAGCGCAGCACCATGCCTGTGATGATTCCGGCGATCGCGAGCTGCCCACCGATGCGCGCCCAGTCGAGCGGGCGTTCGGCGTAGGACAGCCAGCCGAGCAGAAGGCGCTCGGCAACGAGACTCACGGCGAACACCACGAGCATCACGAGGAGAAACGCCAGCATCGCGCCCCAGGCGAGACCGGTTCGCATCAACCAGGGTCGGACCCAGCACAGGAGTGCCGCACTCGTGAGCACAACCCACTGAACGTACAGCGACATCAGCGCGAGCCGCTCCCAGGAAAGCGGGCCGCCCGCCAGCAGCAGCACGAACACCAGCAGCTGACCCACGAGGACGAGTACACCCAGCGCCGGCGCATTGCAGAGATCCGGTACCACGAACCGGGTCGGTCGGCTTGGTTGCGTCGCGCCCGCTGGCACCGTCACTCCATGGCAGGGTTGATATACTCGGCCGCCTCGCCAATCGCCGACGGATCGACATGAACGACGACAAGGGCACCCCCGACAAACTCTGGGGTGGTCGCTTCAGCGAAGCTACGGATCAGTTCGTGGAACGATTCACCGCATCGGTTGGATTCGATGCGCGGTTATACCACCACGACATCCGCGGCTCCATCGCTCACGCGCGCATGCTCGCCCAGTGTGGCGTGATCACCGACGCCGAACGCGATCAGATCGTTGCGGGTCTCGGCACCGTTCTGGCAGAAGCGAAGGAAGGTCGATTTCCGTGGTCGGTCGCCCTCGAAGACGTTCACATGAACATCGAATCGCGCCTCACTGCACTGGTTGGCGACGTCGGCAAGAAGCTGCATACCGCGCGGTCGCGGAACGATCAGGTGGCCACCGACATCCGCCTGTATCTTCGCGACGAGATCGATGGGCTGCTGGAGATCGAAACGGAACTGCTCGCGGCGCTCGCCGATCTCGCCGAGCAGCACGCCGACACGCTGATGCCGGGATTCACTCACCTCCAAACCGCTCAGCCGGTCACCTTCGGACATCATCTGCTCGCCTGGTTCGAGATGCTCATCCGCGATCGTGATCGACTGACCGATCTTCGCAAGCGGGTGAACGTCATGCCTCTGGGTGCCGCCGCGCTGGCAGGTACGACGTTCCCCATCGATCGGACGTTCACCGCGCGGGAGCTGGGTTTCGAGGCCATCAGCGAGAACTCCCTGGATGCGGTGAGCGATCGCGACTTCGCCATCGAGTTCTGCGCGGCGTCGAGCCTGACCATGATGCACCTGTCACGTTGGTGCGAAGAACTCGTGCTCTGGTCGTCGCAGCAGTTCGGTTTCGTGTCGCTGCCGGATCGATTCTGCACGGGCTCTTCGATCATGCCGCAGAAGAAGAACCCCGACGTTCCCGAGCTCATCCGCGGCAAGTCCGGCCGCGTGTTCGGTCATCTCGTCAGCCTGCTGACCCTCATGAAGAGCCAGCCGCTGGCCTACAACAAGGACAACCAGGAAGACAAAGAGCCTCTGTTCGACGCGGTGGACACGATGCGCGACTGCCTCACCGCGATGCTGCGCATGATTCCGCACCTCGAGGTCAATGCCGAGCGTATGCGCGAAGCCGCTGCTGCAGGTCACGCAACCGCCACCGACCTCGCGGACTACCTGGTGCGCAAGGGCGTTGCATTCCGTGATGCGCACGAGATGGTCGGGAAGGCCGTCGCGCACGCGCAGTCGAAGGGCGTATCGATCTCGGACCTGAGCCCGGCACAGCTGCGTCGTATCGGCTCGCTGGGCAAGCACATCGACGACGACGTCGCAGACTTCCTGACCCTCGAAGGATCGGTAGCGGCCCGAGACCACTTCGGCGGCACCGCACCATCCCAGGTGCGGCAGGCAGTCACGCGGGCACGGGCCAGGATTCGGCGCTAGTCGCTGTCGGAGCGGGCTCGCCCGCGAATGGCCAAGTGCGGGATAGAATTCGCGGGCAAGCCCGCTCCCACAACGTTCGATCCAGCTCCGACACCCGGCCGCTCCCACAGGCCAACCCACTGCCTATACTTCCAGGCATGGCCACGCCTTCGAATCAAACCGGTGAGATCGACCGCAAAGCACTCCGGGCGCTGATGGCGCGGGT
>JBFKCZ010000166.1:0-6272 GCA_041620035.1 Pseudomonadales bacterium | reverse complement strand
TCCACCACCGGCGCGCCGGATTGAACGCTCGACTCGATGAGCTGCAGCAGGTCGTGCGCAGCCACCTCGAGGAGAAAGGGTTGTCCGGAACGATAGGCGAGCTGTCCGTAGAAACGGAAGTGTCCGGCGATCTCGATGACGGCGCTCGATTTACCCTTGGTCAGGCAGCTTTCGGCCAGCAGGCGATATTGGTTGAGGGTGTAGTACGTACAGCGCGGGTCGCGGGCGTTGATCGCCGTTCGCAGGTAACTGTTGAAGCAACGGATGACGAGTTCCCTGAGCGCCTCCGAATCGGCGACTCGACCGATGTTCTCGCTGCGGATGGAAATGAGGTTGGCGACATCGCGTGAGTCCGGAATGCACTGGGTCATCAGCGACATGAACTGGCGGAAAATCTTCACTTCCACCCAGATTCCCTGCTCGTCGATCGAGTGCAGCACTTCCGGTGCCAGTGACACGAAGTCCGGATCACGAGCGATCTGCGGCGAGATGAAGAACCACGATGGGCTCAGCGAACCGCGAACGCGCTGGTAGTCGAGCAACAGATCGGCGAGCGCGTCGACGCAGGCCATCGCCACGCCGCGATCGCTCTGTTCGACGGCGGTGCGGGCGACGTTGAGCAACTCGTCGATCGCTTCTTCTGCGTTGTGCTGCGCGGTGGCGATGTCGTTTTCGCGAAACGATGTCATCCACTTGAACGACGAATCGCTCAGCCGCTGAATCACGCTCAGGGGCGATAGAAACTGGAAGACGAAGGCGAAGTACGGAAGCAGGATCAGGAGCGAGATCGAGACCAGCGCCATGGTCAGCGCGTAGCCCGCATTGGGCAGTGTCGCCGTCGGGTCCGCCGGCCCCATCGTCGCCGCGACCCACACGCACTCCACGGTCGTCAGCATGAAGAGGCTCGTGACCGCGATGTTGACCGGTTCGGTGAGGAACAGCCACGTGATGCGGTGGCTGTACCGGTTCGCCGCCAGTTCCACGACGATCGCCACTACGGTGATTGCGATGCCGAGTACGCCGGCGACGATGCCGGCGGCCTCGGACAGCGTTCCCAGTGCGGCGTCGGCGTCGAGGCCGCTGAGCCAGACGAGCGGCGACGTGAAGAGGTTGGCGCCTGCGCCGTCCAACAGATTCGACATGGCGAACCCCGCGATCGCGACGCCGGTCAGCGAAGCGAACGCAAACACGGCGTGGTTGATGGCGGTCCGGCGGTGGCTCGATCGCTTTCGTTCGATGGAGACGGGCATCGTTGGGCCGATCGTGTCAGGTGCATCGATTATGTGCGTTGGCGGCGCTGATGAGCCACTGTTTACAATGCGGCGCTCCATCGGGAGGGATGATGACCCAGCGCGGATCCGTCAGGTACACCCAGGTCGAGGTGGCGTACTTCGAGAAGCGGACACTGAAGCGCCATGCGGGTGTGTGGTCGCTGTTGGCGCTTGGCGTCGGCGCCGTCATTTCCGGTCACTACTCGGGATGGAACATCGGTTTGTCCGCCGGCGGCTGGGGCGGAATGGCGATTGCGGGTGCCGTGATCGCGATCATGTATCTCGGCCTCACCTACTCGATCGCGGAAATGGCGTCGGCACTCCCGCACACCGGCGGCGCGTATTCGTTCTCGCGCACCGCCATGGGACCCTGGGGCGGTTTCTTCACGGGTCTCGCGGAGAACGTCGAGTACGTGCTCACGCCCGCGGTCATCGTCTTCTTCATCGGTTCCTATCTCACGAGCATCTTCGAGACACCTGTCGCATGGCAGCCCGCCTACTGGGTCGGTGCCTACCTGCTGTTCGTCGGCCTCAATGCCGTTGGCGTGGCCCTGTCGTTTCGATTGACGGTGATCGTCACCCTGCTTGCGCTGGCGTGCCTGGTCGTTTTCTGGGTCGCTGCGATACCCGTCGCCGACTTTTCGCGGTGGGCGCTCAACATCGCCCCCGACGGATCGGAGCTGGTCGGCGGCGGCGGTCCGATACTCCCCTTCGGATGGACGGGCGTGTTCGCCGCACTGCCGTTCGCGGTCTGGCTGTTTCTGGCGATCGAGCAGCTGCCGCTCGCGGCGGAAGAGTCGATGGATCCGGAACGCGATCTGCCCCGCGGCATCATTCTCGGCATGTTCACGTTGCTCCTCTCCGCGTGCCTCATCGTCTGGTTGAACGCGAGCGTGGCAAACGGCTCCTATGCGCTGGGCAGCTCCGGCGAACCGCTGCTCGATGGTTTCACGGCGATCTTCGGCACCGGAATCGCCAAGACGCTCGCGCTCGTGGCGATCGTCGGCCTCGTGGCGAGCTTCCACACGATCATCTTTGCCTATGGGCGACAGATCTATTCGCTGAGTCGGGCCGGTTACTTTCCGGTGTGGTTCTCCGAGACCCACGGGGAGCGGAAGACGCCGCAACGCGCGATGGTGAGCGGTGCACTGCTGGCGCTCACCGTGATGTTCGTCGTGTGGTTCAGCCTGGGCCAGGAGCGCGGCGCCGCGGTGATCGGCGGCACGCTGCTCAACATGGCGGTGTTTGGCGCGATGTTCTCCTACATCCTGCAGGGTGTCGCCTTCGTATGCCTGCGCACGCGACGCCCGCACATGGAACGGCCGTATCGCAGCCCGCTCGGCATGGTGGGTGCGGCGCTGACCGTTCTGATTGCGACGGTGACCGTCTATTTCCAGTTGCTAGACCCGGTGTATCGAACCGGCGTGCTCGGTGTGGCGGTGTGGTTCGTGGTCGCGACCGCCTACTTCGCCTTCGTGAGCCGGCATCGCCTGGTGCTGTCGCCCGAGGAAGAATTCGCGCGGCGTCAATCCGGCTGACCCGAGGATTCGTGGAATTCAGCGGTTCCGCGAGTTTCAGTATTCGGAACGTGGATACCAAATATCTCGATGGCGAAAACGTAAAGTTCAAGGCAACGACAGCCGCTGGGCGAGCAACCACCGTGCCTATGTTCAAAGAATCCCGGTGCCGGAGCAGGTCGCTTCGTCGCTCTGTCGTACTCGCGGCCTTGCTCGGCGCGGTCCCAGCAATCGCCCACGACCCGGCGCCGCAGCCGGACTGTGTCGCCCCGGTACGGCCCGCCGACAAGATCGATGTGGAACGATGGAATGCCTTCGTCGATGCCGTGGACGTCTATCGCGCCTGCATGAACGCCTTCATCCAGGCGAATCATGCCGCAGCGGACGCGCACCGCGGTGCCGCGAACGCCGCAACCGACTCGTGGAACGCATTCGTGCGCTCATCCCTCAACGCTCCGGAAGACTATCCCTGGCCGCCGCCGTAGGAAGTCGGTGTTGCAAGAATTCATCAGAGCAACTGTGGGAGCGCCCCTGGGCGCGAACGGTGCAACGGAATCCCGGGGTAATTGCGCAAACCGCGGCCATCTGGGATGGTCCGCTGGAGGAAGGTCGAAAGCGGGGAGAACGAAGCATGAACAGTCGCGTTCGGGTGGATACCTCGGAGTACGCCAGGAAGCTGGGTATCGTCTGTGATCGCGTGGAGGACGACCGCGCGGTTTACTCGATGCCATTCCGCCAGGACAACACGACCGTTGCGGACGTCGTGCATGGCGGTGCGATCTCGAGCCTCGCGGACGTCGCGGCCACGGGGGCGGCGTGGAGCACGATCGCCGAACCGGCGCATTATCGCGGCATCACGATCGATCTGTCGCTGTCCTTCATCTCCGCGGCGCGCTCCAGTGCGATCGTCGCGGATGCCCGCGTCGTCAAGCGCGGCGGTACCGTGTGTTTCTGCGACGTCGAGCTGACCGCCGCAGGCAGCGGAGAGCTGATTGCGAAGTGCAAGGTCGTCTACAAGCTGTCGCGCATCGAAACGCCGCAGGACAAGCTCGCTAATCTCTTCGCCGGCAAGAGCCGTGAGGAGCAGATGGCGTTGCTCGCCCGTCTCGAACGCAGCGGTGCGGCGATGTACGAGGGATGGGCGCAAACGGAGACCGACGACGGCCGTCGCGCGACGTTACTTGCCGCTGCGGAACGCGAGATCGCCAACGCCCAGGTGCTCGAGAAGCCTCAGCGGTAGATCGTCGACCTATGCGGCGGCATGGACGTCAGGTGTCACCGCCTGATGATCAGCACTTCATAGCGGCCGTTGGCGCCGATGAAGGACGAGGCGATCCAGCCCGTGATGCTCACCACGATCGCACCGAGTACCGCCGGGATGAATCCGTCGACGACGAAGCCGTCGAGCAGCCAGGCCACCAGTGCGAACGTGGCCGCATTCACCACGAGCAGAAAGAGTCCCAGGGTGACGAGCGTGATCGGCAGCGTCAGGACGATCAGTAGCGGTCGCACAATGGCATTGACGATGCCGAGCCAGAAGGCGGCGAAGAGCAGCGTCCATCCCCCCGAGACGGTCACGCCGGGCACCAGCTTCGTTGCGAGCCAGAGACCCAGCGCCGAGATCAGCAATCGCAGGATGAATCCTCTCATGCGGCTCCTCCGAGAGCGCGAATCACAGACGCTGGACATGGTAGCCGGGGCCTATGTGGTTGTCGCACGGGATGTCGTATGCTCGGGCAAAGCAGACGTTCGGGGGACGGATGGAGAAGTCGAACAAGCTCGACGCGGTCATCGTCGGCGCCGGGTTCGCCGGTGTCTACATGCTGCATCGGTTGCGCAAGATGGGTTTGACCGCGCGGGTGTTCGAAGCCGGTGGCGGCATCGGCGGCACGTGGTACTGGAATCGTTATCCCGGCGCACGCTGCGACATCGAGAGCATGGAGTACTCCTACCAGTTTTCCGATGAGCTGCAGCGGGACTGGGAGTGGACCGAGCGCTATGCGACTCAGCCCGAGATTCTTCGCTACATCAATCATGTCGCAGATCGGTTCGAACTGCGCGACGGCATTCAATTCGACACCCGCGTGGAAGCCGCGCACTACGCGGAAGACGAAGCGCTCTGGCACGTACGCACCAGCGCGGGTTCGGTAACGGCGCGGTATTGCGTGATGGCCACGGGCTGTCTGTCGTGCGCAAACCGTCCCGACATAGAAGGGCTCGATTCGTTTGCTGGCGATTGGTATCACACGGGCGCATGGCCGCACGAAGGAGTGGATTTCACCGGTAAGCGCGTGGGCGTGATCGGCACGGGTTCCTCCGCGATACAGTCGATACCGATCATTGCGCAACAGGCGAAGCACCTCTACGTCTTCCAGCGCACGCCGAACTACTCGATCCCCGCACACAACGGCCCTCTCGATCCGGAGCGCGTCGCAGAAATCAAGGCGGACTATCGTGGATTCCGTGAAGAGAACTGGACGCACGGCTTCGGCGCCAATTTTCGCGATTCCACTGCGCTGGCCGTCGAGGCGACGCCGGAGGAACTGCAGGCGGAATACGAAGCGAGGTGGGCGGCAGGCGGGCTCGCGTTCCTCGGCGGCTTCGCCGATCTGGTGTTCGACCCGAAGGCGAACCAGACCGCCGCCGAGTTCGTCCGCAACAAGATCCGCGCGGTGGTGAAAGACCCGGCAGTCGCGGAGAAGCTGTGCCCAACGACGATGGTGGGCTGCAAGCGCATGTGTGTCGACACGGGCTACTACGAAACCTACAACCGCGACAACGTTTCGCTCGTCGACATAAGCAACTCGGCAGTCGAGCGCATCGATCCCGCCGGCCTCACGGCCGCGGGCCGTCACTTCGACCTGGATACGATCGTGTTCGCCACCGGCTTCGATGCCATGACGGGCGCCTTGTCGCGGATCGACATTCGCGGCCGCAAGGGCGAAAGGTTGAACGACAAATGGGCGGCAGGTCCACGTACATTTCTGGGCTTGAGTGTGTCCGGATTCCCGAATCTCTTCACGGTGACGGGGCCGGGCAGTCCATCGGTGCTGTCGAACATGCTGCCGTCCATCGAGCAGCACGTCGATTGGATCGCCGACTGCATCGAATACCTCGATGCGCGGCAGATCGGCGCCATCGAAGCGAGCCGTGAAGCCGAAGAAGCGTGGGGTGCGCACGTCAACGAGGTGGCGAACACTTCCGTCTACCCGAGCTGCAACTCCTGGTACCTCGGCGCCAACGTGCCGGGTAAGCCGCGAGTCTTCATGCCTTATCTCGGTGTGCCGCCTTACGTCGAGAAGTGCCGGCAGGTGGCCGCGAACGACTACGAGGGTTTCATCAAGACGTCCGCCTAGGACACTGTCCCCGGAGACGGAGACTGTCCCCGGAGCTAGGCGTTCAATCGAGTCACTCGATGGGTGCACGCAGCTCCGGGGACAGTCTCCGTCTCCGGGGATAGTCTCCGTCTCCGGGGATAGTCTCC
>JBFKCZ010000165.1:0-6280 GCA_041620035.1 Pseudomonadales bacterium | reverse complement strand
GCGATGATCGACGGTCTCGAGGCTCACGCGCGCTCCGCTTCGCGCATGGCATTGCGATACAGCCGGGTCATGCGTTGTGCGGCGAGGTGCCAGTTGAACCTGGCGAGGATGCGTTCGCGGCCGCGTTCGCCGAGGGCTAGCCGATGGGCGGGCGCGTCGAGCAGTTGGCGGATCGCGCCCGCCAGCGCGTCGGGGTCGCGCACCGGGACGACGACGCCGGCATCACCGATCACCTCCGGCAGCGCGCCGCCAGCGGCCGCGACGACCGGTACGCCGCAAGCCATCGCTTCGCCCGCCGGCAGACCGAAGCCCTCGTAGTCCGAGGGCACGACCGCAATCGTCGCATTGGCATACAGATCGGCGATCTCCGCGGTGCCAAGTCCCGATCGAAAGGTGATGCGGTCGCCGATACCGAGTTCGGCAATCAGCTTGTCCGTGGGGCCGCCCGGACGAATCTGGCCGACGAGGGTGAGCCGGATCTCTGGATATTCGATGCGTAACGTAGCCAGCGCGCGGAGGAGATGTCGAGTGCCCTTGAGCGGCGCATCGGCGCTGGCCGTGGAGACGAGATGGCAGGTGTCGCGGGAAAGATGCGGTTTGGGGCCGAAGTCATCGAGATCGATGCCATTGGGGACGACGTGCACTTTCGCCCGCGGGATGCCGAAGGCGGATTCGATGTCCCGCGCCGACGCATCACTGACCGTAACGACATGTTCGAGGCGTTGCGTGACGCGCGTCTGCATCTTCACGAACGAGTACCAGCGGCGGATCAGCGCGCGTTCGCCGCGGGTCCGTGCGTTGACCAGCGCGATGTCGCGGTCCATCGTGATCGGATGGTGAATGGTGGCGAGCAACGGGTAGCCGAGTTCGCGTACGTCGAGCAAGCCGTAGCAGAGGCTCTGATTGTCGTGGACGACGTCGTAGTCGGGCCGTTTCTCCCTGAAATGTCGCACGAGCCGCCGGCCGAACGTGTAAGGCTCGGGGAAGCCGCCGGTCAGCATCGAGAAGTACTCGGTCAGGTCCGTGAGGGAACGGAAGTGGCGTGGCCGCAGCGCAGTGACGTGACTTTCGGCGGCATACAGGTTGAGGCCGGGCAGTGGGACGAGCTGTACACGGGCGTCGAGGTGCGGGTAGGGCTCGCCGGAAATGACGTCCACGCTGTGCCCGCAGTCCACCAGTGCCTTCGAGAGATACTTGAGGTACACGCCCTGGCCGCCGCTGAACGGGTTGCTGCGATAGCCGAGCAGTGCGATCCGCAGCGGTCGCTCCGATGGCGGATTGGACGCGCAATCGAACGCGGTGTCGTCGAGCAGGTTGGCTCGAGAAGGCATGGGTCCATCCCGTTGTTTGCGATCCGCTGGGGACGGACCGACCTTCGGCAAGCCTGCGATTCTAACGGCTGGCGACGGTTGGCAGGAGAGTCGAACCGGACCGGACCATCGGCCGGTCTATCTGAACGGGCTCAACGGGCTCAACGGGCGTTGATGGCGATCTGTGGCACCGGACGGTCCATGGCGCGGCGCTTGAGATCCGGTGCGGGTTCATTGCGAACGCGTCGTTCCGGGCCATAGGACGGCTCGCACTGCTGTTCGCTGAACACGTGATTGAAGAGGTTGGCGATCCAGAGCTGGCCTTCCTGGGTCTTGCGCAGGAAGCGCAGGCCTTCGGACACGAACGGCCTCACGCGCTCGAAGAAGAACGTCGGGTACGCCGCGCGCAGTTCACCCGCGTTGGTGTAGCCGAGCCGCTCCGCTTCTCCGGTCTCGTCGAACTCGTTGAACAGGCGCGAGAGTTTCTGGATGTACTGTGGGTCGGCCATCTGGCCGATCAGATCGGCCGCGCGCACGAGACCGGCGAAGTCGCCGACGCGCTGATAGAACGCATCCTGTGGAACGGGGAAGCGCGTCATCTCGATGAAGTGGATCAGCGTGCCGGCATCCACCAGCGGCTCCGTCGCGAATCGTTCCTTGACGAACAGGCAGCTGCGCGTCACGTGATAGGGCGCCATGTAGGCATCGGTCGCCCCGGGCGGCGGCACTACCGTGTCACCGAATTCGTTCACCACATAACGGCCGCCGCGGTCACCCTTCAACACGCCACGCACGAAGCCGATGTCGTGATAGATCATGGCGAGGATGGAGAGTAGCCAGTCGTTCGAGCTGACATCGCCCTGGGACATGAGCCGGCCCCAGAGAATCGATTGGCCGACATCGGTAACCATCACGGTGTGGTGCATGTCGTGGTAGGCGCAATCGGAGTTGGTCAGTGCCTCGAGGGCCATACGACAGTTCTGCTCCAGGACAGCGGTCTGCTGTGCCGGAGCCCCCGGGAAGGCCTTGGTGAACGTACCCACGAGGCAGTTCACGAAGGCGTCGATGACGGTCAGGGTCGGACTGAACATGGTGCGTGGGCTTTTTTTCTGTCGGTCCCGTTTCGTCAGCAGTGTAGTGGAGCCGTATCGGGCCAAATGTGCGCCGGTACGCATTCCACGGCGCCGGGCGCCCAGGCCTTTCGCGCGTGACGGGACGACCCGCCATGAATACCATACACATCGCTCGTTACTTGAATGAGTGGTCGTCATGATAAATCTGGATCTCAGACACCTGAAAACCCTCGCTGCCCTTCGCGACACCGGCAGTCTCGTCGAGGCCGCCGAGCGCATTTATCTGACTCAGTCGGCGCTTTCCCATCAAATCAAGGATCTCGAAGAGCGGCTCGGCGGATCGTTGTTCGTGCGTAAGACGCGTCCGGTCCGGTTCACCGCACGTGGTCAGCGACTCCTCGCGCTTGCGGACGACGTGTTGCCGCTGATGCACCGCGCCGAGCGCGATCTGGATCGCATGGCGGGCGGTTCGGCGGGGCGCCTGTTCATGGCGATCGAATGCCACAGCTGCTTCGAATGGTTGCTGCCCGCGATCAACGCGTTCCGGGAATCGTGGCCCGAAGTCGAACTCGATATCTCGAGCGGCTTCAACTTTGCGCCGCTTCCGGCGCTGACCCGGGGCGACCTCGATCTCGTGATCACGTCGGATCCGGTGACGGAACTCGATCTCGTCTATCGGCCGCTCTTCTCCTACGAAGCGCAGCTGGCCGTGGCGGTCGATCATGAGCTGGCGGCGCGCGACTGGATCGAGCCGGCGGACCTGCGCAACGAGGTGCTCATCTGCTATCCCGTCGATCGCAACCGGCTCGATGTGTTCACGAGCTTTCTGGATCCCGCGGGGGTCGAACCGCTTCGTGTGCGCACGGCCGAGCTCACACCGATGATGATCCAACTGGTCGCGAGTAAGCGGGGCGTCACCTGCCTGCCGAACTGGGCACTGCACGAGTACCTCGAGAAAGACTACGTCGCCGCGCGCTCGCTGGGTGAAGAAGGCGTTTGGCCGGTGCTGTACGCGGCCATGCGCCCGGACGACGCGGAGGCGCCGTTCATGCGGGCGTTCGTCGAGACGTCGATTTCGACGTGCTTCAAGACGCTGGTCGGCGTGGTACCCGCGATCGACGACTAATGTGTGTAGGGCTTCCCTAGGGGATCAGCGTCTCGAGCCGCCAGGCACCGGATTCGAGGGCGTAGCGTTCTCGCGCGTGAATGGCGTCGGTTGCGAGTTCCAAACGCTCGATCACGCGGGGACGGAGGAAGTATCCGATTGCGGTCGATGGCGCATCCGGCGCTTCGCCAAGTGCGGCGTCCATCTGGTCGTACCAAGCCTGCAGCTCGGCGCGTGACCCCACGACATCGCTTTGCGGCGCACGGCGTGTGTAAACCCAGTCCATCACCTTCGGGATTCGCGGACGTTCTCGCCAGCTGGATCGAACGACCTCATTGTCGATGCGCTCCGGCGTTGCGGCCAGTCGATACTGCACGCCGCAGCTCGCGAGGTAGATGAGCACGGCCACGTCGCGCGCCGACGCCAGATAGCGCTGCTTCGGACTGGTCGCATTGACGAATATGGCGAGACGTTCCGCGACGTCGCGCAGCACGAGTACGCGAGACTCCGGCGCCCCATCCGTTACGGTCGACAGTACGCACAGGCTGGCCCAGGGGTCGCGCAGTGCGCGTGCACGTTCGCGGTCGGCGGCCAGGCGTGCCAGCGGGTCGTGTGGATGCATGTCAGCGTTGCGGCATCTGGCCGGCCGCCTGGCGACGGTCGGCTGCGTCGATGGTGCGCAGCCACGCCTCCTGAGAAATGAACCCACCATCGAAACGCGCAAACCGCGGCGCAACACCGGCGGCGACGACGTCGTCGATGCTTCGTCCGGCGCGCAGTTCGGCGCGTACGGCATCCCGGGTTTGTTCGATCATGTCCTTGAACTCGGCCAACTCCACGACGCTTGCGAGCGGTCCGTGTCCCGGGATGATGCGCGCGTCTGCCGGCACCATGTCGAGCACGCGGCTGACGTTGGCGAGGTAGCCGTCGACGGTGCCACCCGCGTCGACGTCCACGTAGGGAAATCGACCGTTGAAGAAGTGGTCTCCCATATGGACGACATTGGCCGTCTTGAACCAGACGAATGCATCGCCGTCGGTGTGTCCCGCGGGCAGATGAATCACGTCGATTTCGTCGTCGTTGAAGTGCAGGCGCACGCGATCGGCGAATGTCACCAGCGGCAGGCCCGCCCGCGCGGTATCGGCGTCGAGCAGCCGCAGCCGCACGTTGTCGTGCGCGATGATCACCGTGGAAGCGCCGAAGGCGACGTTACCGCCCGTGTGATCGCCGTGATAGTGGGTGTTGAGCAGTACGCGCGGCGTGCCGCCCTTCAATCTGGTGATCTCGGCCTGGATCTTCGGTGCGAGCGGTTGGTACTGATCGTCCACGAGCAATGTGCCGTCGGGTCCGATCGACACCGCGAGATTGCCGCCGGATCCGGTCAGCATGTACACGCTGCCCGATACGGGAATGCCGGAAACGACCACGTCCTTGAATCGATCCGCCTCCGCGGCATAGGTGCTGGTTGTCAGTGTCAGCACCATCGCGATCGTGGCGTGCCGGGTCCGTTTCAGTCTTTCCTTCATCGTTCGTTGTCTCAGGGTTCGATGTGCGTACCGGTGCGCGTGCGATCCGCGAGTTCCGCAGTCGCTGTCGCCTGATGGCGCTCGTCCGTCAGGGAGAGGCCGAGCCATACGCGCCAGTCCAATGGTTTGGATCGTTTTGGCGGCGCCGCATCGGCGGGTGGCACGACCGTGAGGCGAGATCTACTCGTTGCCGGGTGGACGGGGCGGCGGCGCGGCGCTGGCTGGTCCGGAGTCCGCGAGGCGTCTGCGAATCTCTGCGATGTCGCGCTGGATCTCGCTGATGCGGAAGATCAGGTCGGGCAGTTGGTCGGATATGCGCCAGATCAGATAGGCGATACCAACGAGCACCAGAAACGAGATTAGCTCTCCCATCGCATCGATCCTTACGTTCGGCGGAATGCGCGCTAGGTATAACGCGCGCCGCTGGGAGAGTCCAGCGAGCCGGTAATGCTCTTGCGCTGGGACAACTCGATCCAGTTGCCTTCGGCGTCGCGGACGAAGGAGATGTATGCGACGTCACCGAGCTTGCGTGGCGCAGCGCCCTCGCGTCCGCCGGCATCGAGCACGCGCGCGTGCTCACCGACGACATCGAACACCTGAACCGTGACATAGCGGTAGCCGAGGCCGTCCATCGGCGAGTCGATTGCGGCGTGGCTGTCGTGCACCACCGAGAGAATCGAATCGCCACACGCGAACCGCGTTGCTCCCAGGGCATCGAGCCCCAGCACACGCGCGTAGAAATCGACCTGAGCGGCGACGTCCCGCGCGCGCAGTACCAGCTCCAGTTGGGTGACACCGTCCTGGCCATGGGGTACGAGCGTGACCTGGTTGCCGTCGGGATCGGTGAAGCTGCGTGATGCGCCGAGACCTTGCCGCGCGATTCGCAACTCGCGGTACCCCGTTGGGACATCTGTCGCCAATGGGCGACGCGTATGGTTCACCTTGAGAATCGATTGCCCGATCCGATGCCGTAGCTGGTGCACCCCGCCACCGACAGGCAGCAGTTCATCGAACTCAACGCCGATTTCCTGCTGCCAGAACGCGAGCATCTCCTCGCGCTTGTTCGTGTACAGACCCACGTCGAGTGCGGGTTTTGCGAGCTTCACCATGGGTTGTCACCTGGATGCGTGTACGAAACCAAAGTGGCCGTTCCGGGGCTGATCTCGCTCCAGTCTGTGTGCGTTTCGAGCAAGACCACCCCCAGCGGTGGCAGTGATGTCGGTGCGTCGCTGCCGATCAGCGCTGCCGCCAGATGGCTCATGCCGG
>JBFKCZ010000164.1:0-6305 GCA_041620035.1 Pseudomonadales bacterium | reverse complement strand
CATCCTGCTGTGCGGCTATTCCCTCGGCGCCGGTCTCACCCTGCGCTACGCACTCACCCATCCGCACCGCGTGATCGCGCAGATCTTCACGAACTCGAGCTCGGCACTCGCGGACGAAACCGAACAACGCACGTGGCGCACCGGTGCAGCCGACGCCGCAGCGCGCATTCTGGCGGGCGGTCTCGCCGCGATCGAAGCCATCGCCGTGCATCCGAAGAATGCACGCCAGTTACCCGCCGAGGTTTTTTCGAATCTGCTGCGCGACGCCGCACGGCTCGATCCAACCGGCATCGCGTACACCCTGAGCGAAACCAATCCGAACGCCTCGGTGCGCGCACGCCTGCAAGACAACACCGTGCCAACGCTGCTCGTTTGCGGCGCCCGGGAGAAGCGCTTCAAACCCAAGCGCGACTACGCCGCCGCCACCATGCCCGAACTCTCGATTGCCGATCTGCCCGTCGGCCATGGCGTGAACATGGAGGACGCACCGGCGTTCAATCGCGTGGTGTGCGACTTTCTCATCCGTCACGCAGCCGCCAGCTGCGCACCGGCTTAGGCGCGTCGTCGCAACTCGCCATCACGGGTTCCTCCGGTCCGAGCTCGACCCGCACCGCTTCGCGACCAGCGAACTTCACGCGCCAGTCGTCCGCACCGTCCTGCACGACGGATTCCACCCGCTCGTTTCCGCGCGTGAATCCACGCGCCGCCTGAACCGCGGGTGCTTCGAAGCTCGATCCCCGCAGCCAGTCGAAACCCGTGCCTGCGTCCAGAGCGGCGAGAAAATTGGACACGTCTTCGGCGTGCACACGTCCGTAGAGATCGCCGCGCGGCAGCACCAGCACGTTGGGCGCGAAGCGATGACCGCCTACATGGGTGGTTTGCCAGACGTCATCGCCATGCAGCGCCCGGAGCGCAGCGTAAGTGGGTAAGCCGAAGCGCGCGCAGCAACGGTCGCGCTGGCCGTTGGTGCAGACGAAGAACTGCGGCCGGGTCTCGATGTGGCCGTCGCGATCGAGGTCCAGGTTCAGCAGCGCATCGTAAGTCGGCACCTCGAACCGGCGCATGCCGGCCGCGGTCGCAATGAACAGCGTCACCCCCGCTGCGTCGCGCTCGGGGCGGCGGATGAACTGCGGCCGCGACCGAACGCCCGGGGAATCCGCGACGAGCTTCTCGAGCCACGCGCGCACGGACGACTGCAACTCGTTGTCGATGAGCGCCTTCGCGCGCCAGACCGGACGGTATTCCAGGAGCACCCAGCGATCGACGACCTCCGCGCTGCCGCACATCGACAGCGACGCCGACGACTCCGCGCAATACACCCGCTCCGCCATGTGCGCCTCAGACTCCTGATGGCCCCCGAACCGGGCCATAAGATACAGTTGGCCGATCATGATTTCCCGCACGCTGATCTTCACGCTGTACGCAGTGACACTGGTGTCGCTCAGCGTCCGCGCCGACAGTCCCGACATTCGCACGCTGATGACGCCCGAGGAGTACGAGGCGGCCGGCCTGGAAAAACTGACCCAGGCCGAACTCGAAGCCCTCAATCATTGGCTCGTGCGCTACACCGCGCGCGATGCACCCGAGGTGCGGCGCATGAACGAGGTGGTACAGGCCGAAGCCGCGAAAGCCGATGCCGAAGGCATCAGAAGCCGCGTCGTGGGCCCCTTCCGGGGCTGGAGCGGCGAAACCGTCTTTCAGCTGGAGAACGGCCAGATCTGGAAGCAGCGCGTCCCGGGCCGCTGGTTCCACCGCGCCGAGTCACCGGACGTCGTCGTGCGTCGGAACATCATGGGTTACTGGGAGCTGAGGGTGGTGGCCGCCGACCGCGCCATCGGCGTGACCCGGCTGAAATGACCGACCACGCGGCGCTGATCCGGCAGATCCGAACCCTGCTCGAAGCCCGCCGGGTCGCCGACGCCGAACGCGTGCTGCTGGATGCGCTCACGCAGAACAACCGCGACACGTCGCTGCTTGCGCTCATCGCCGAGTTCTACGAGCAGCTGGGCCGATCGCTCGAAGCGGCCAAGGTGCTGACGCGCCTGACCGAGCTCGAACCGCAAGAGAGCGGCGCGTACTTTCGTCTTGCCGAACTGTTCGATCGCCTCGGCCGAAACCACGATGCCCTCGTCGTCTACACGCGACTGTGCGCGGCGTGCCCCGATCTCGCCGACGCCCATTTCAACCGCGCGATCTATCTGCGCCGGATGGGACAACTCGACGAGTCGATCGCCGCCTACCGGCGCGCCATCGACCTGGGAGTCGCCAATCCGGCGGATGCGTGGAGCAACGTGGGCGTGATACTCGGCGACCTCGAACGGCACGCCGAAGCGCGGGCTGCGTTCGCGGCAAGCCTTGCCGCCGATCCACGCTGGCTGCCCGCCCACTACAACCTCGGCTTGCTGCACGAAGAGTTCGGCGAGCGCGACGCGGCACTCACCTGTTTTGCACGCGCGCTGGCGATCGAGCCCAACTATCACCAGGCGCTCGCGCGACTCGTTCACGCCACGCCATTCACTGAGCCCGACGATCCCCGCCTGCGCCGTGTCCGCGAGCTGCTCGATCGCAGCGACTTGCCCGATGACGCTCGTGAGGCACTTTCGTTCGCGCTCGGCAAGGCGCTCGATGAGTGCGGCCGCTACGACGATGCGTTCGCCGCCTTCGCAGCCGCAAACCGCATGGCACGCGCACGTGCCAGACCCTACGAACGTCATGCCGTCGAGCGCGACAACGCGGCCATTCGGGAGACCTTCTCCGCAGCATGGTTGAACACCGCGCCGGTGATTGCCGAGCGCCCGCTGGTATTCGTGTGCGGCATGTTCCGCTCCGGCACCACCCTGCTCGAACAGATGCTTGCCGCACACTCCGCGTTCACCGCAGGCGGAGAAATCCGTTACTTCAACGATGCGCTCGGCGACGAGTTCGCGGGTTACCCTGCGATCATCGCCGCAGCTGGGAGCGAAGCACTGCGGGCGCTCGGGAAGAACTACCTCGCACACCTCGACGCCCGCTTCCCCGGTGCACGCGTGATCAACAAACGGCCCGACAACGTTCGTTACCTTGGATTGCTCGCGGGCCTGTTCCCGGCCGCGCGGTTCGTCGTCATGCGCAGAAACCCGGGCGACACGTGCCTGTCGATCTTCTCCCAGCAGTTCGGCGATGCGTTACGGTACGCGACCGATCTCGACGACACCGCCCACTATCTGCAGCAACTGCGTGGCCTCGTGATGCACTGGCAAGGACTGTTCCCGGAACGCATTCTCGAAGTCGCCTACGAGGCCCTGGTCAGCGATCCCGAGCCCGAGCTGCGTCGTGTCTGCGAGTTTCTCGGCGTGCCCTTCGAGCCGTCGATGCTCGGATTTACCAACAACGACGCACGGGTGCGCACCGCAAGCGTCTGGCAGGTTCGACGTCCGCTGCACACCACATCGATCGGACGCCATCGGCACTATGCACGGCACCTGCCGGCGAACATCCATGAACTTCACGAGGAGCAGCACGCCGATGAGCGCTGAAGCCAACGATCCTGCGCGCAAGGCGATCGCCGAGGCGCTCGATCTACTGCGCCGCAACGACGCCGTCGCTGCGCTCGAGGTACTCAATCGAGCCGCTGCTGCACACCCGAAGCACGCCGAGATCAAACTGCAGCAGGCGGCGGCACTGCGCACCCTGGGCAGGCTCCCCGAGGCCGTTCACGCGCTCGATGCCGCACTCGCGATCGACCCCTATTTCTTTCTCGCGCTGCTCTCCAAGGGCGCGCTCTACGAGCGAATGGCGCTGCCTCGACTCGCTGCAAGGACTTACCGGGACGCGCTCAGAATCGCGCCCCGCGCGGAGAACACGCCACGCGCCCTCGAGAATCCGATCCGCCGCGCCCGCGAAGTGGTCGCGGCGGAGTCCACCGCACTCGCGAACCATCTGCGCACACAGCTGAACGAGGTGCGAGCGCGACACGCGAACGCATCGCTCACACGTTTCGATGAGTGCCTCGACGTATATGCGGGAACCAAGCGCATCTACGCGGCCGAACCCGTGCAACTCCACGTGCCGCGCTTACCGGCGATCCCGTTCTTCGACCGCGACACCTTTGCCTGGCTGCCCACCCTGGAAGCGGCGACGGCGGAGATTCGCGACGAACTGCAGGCGCTCATGGCCGCGGGCATGCCGGGATTCGCGCCGTACATCGCCTATCCGCCCGGCACGCCCGTCAACCAGTGGGATCAGCTGAACCACTCGCGCTTGTGGAGCTCGTTCTGGCTCTGGCGCGACGGCGTGCGGCAGGAAGGCGCAATCGCTCAGTGTCCGCGCACGGCTGAGATCCTGTCGGGACTGCCAATGGCCGATCAGCCGGGATTCGCCCCCACCGCGTTGTTTTCGGCGCTGGCGGCGCGCACCCGTATTCCACCCCACACCGGCTCGACCAACGCGCGCCTCGTGGTGCATCTGCCTCTGGTGTTGCCTGGCAAGGCGGGTTTCCGCGTGGGCAACGAAACGCGCGAGTGGCGAATGGGCGAAGCCTGGGTGTTCGACGACACCATCGAACACGAGGCGTGGAACGATGCCGACGAAACGCGGGTCATCCTGATCTTCGATGTCTGGAATCCGCTTTTGAGTACGGCCGAGCGCGAGCTCATCTCGGCGATGATGAACGAGCGCAATCGCTGGTACGCCGCCGAAGCGCCCTAGCTCGCGAACCCCGCGGCGGTGAGCCGCGCATGCAACCGGCCGAGACCCGACTCGACGCGCCGCCAGGCGCCGATCGATTCCGTATACGGCGGTTTTCTCACTTGTGCCGCGCTCGCGGTCATCGCCGGCCGGTCATGCCTGTGATAGTCGAGCACCGAAGCCTCCCAGGGCAGCCCGCACCATTCGAGCACGCGCCGTACCTGGGCTTCCGGCTCGCGCACGAGCGCTTCGTAGGACACATCGAGGATTCGGCCGGGCAGTACGGCATTCCAGTGCGCCATATGCTTGCGATAGCCGAGGTAGTAGTCGGCCAGCTCCTCGATGTCGTAGGAGAAGGCATACGCGCCGAAGAACAGCGTCTTGTACACGGCGTAACACGTATCCATCGGATCGCGCGTGAGATGAATGATCTTGGCCTTGGGTAGCGCGGCATGGATGTAGCCGCAGTAGAGAAAGTTGTACGGCAGCTTGTCGATGAAGAGCGCACCGTTCGTCGCCAACTGGCGCGCCGATGCCACGTAGCGCTCACCGAGCGCCCGAAAATCGATCTCGAGCGAAGTGCCGGTGCCGGTGCGCCGCGTCGTCTCCTGATAGGCCGCCACTGCTTCACCAAACAGTTCCGGGAAGTCGGTGAGTTCACCCACCGAGGTCACCTGACTGTGACTGCCGAGGATCCGCTCCACCAGCGTCGTGCCGGTACGCGGCATGCCGACGATGAAGATCGGCGCGGGGTCGCTGCATCCCGCACCCAGGCCAGCCACCGCCGCGGGCGTGAACACGTCGCGGATCTCCGCGTGCGCGGCGAGCTCGGCTTGCGAGTCGTAGGTGAGCGTGCTCCGGTAGGCGCGCGCGCCACGCTGCAACGCCGCGAACGATTCATCGTACCTGCCGAGATCCTCGAGCTCCTTCGCGAGCGCATAACCGGCGGCCGCGACTGCGCGTGCGTCGTGTGATGCGCGGGTCAGCCGCGCTTCGAGATCGGCCACGTGGTTTCGATCGCGGGTTTGTGTGCGCAGCATCGAGCGCAGATGCATGGCGCCGGGCCGCAGCGGTTCGATCGCGAGCAACGCCTCGACGTGCCGTTCCGCATCGTCGACACGGTTGAGCTGAAACTCCGCAACCGCGAGATCGAACAGCAGCGATGGGTGCTGCGGGAAGCGCGCATGGCCCCGCTGCAGCCAGGGTAAGGCCGCCGCCGGATCCAGGCTTTCGCTGTGCAATCGCGCCAGCGTGCGCAACTGCCAGGGATCGTCGGTCATACAGCCGCTCGCGGCTCGCATCGCCTCGAGTGCTTCACGGCGGTGGCGCATCGCCATCAACAGATCGGCCCTGCGCAACTGCGGCGGCGCCCAATGCGGCTCTGCCCGGCTCGCCGCCTCGAGGTGCGAAAGTGCAGTCGCGCGGTCGCCATTGGCGTCGGCGACATCCGCCACGAACAATCGAACCTGCGCATTGCCGGGGAATCGCGCCAGGAGATCTCTGCCGAGCGCCAGTGCATCCGGCAGCCGACGGGCCTGCAGGAGCTGCGCGCCGGTGTTGAGCAGACCTTCGAGCGTTTGCGTCATCGACTACCTCACTGCGCGCTGAAATGAATCGGCGTCACGTCGAACGCCACCGTG
>JBFKCZ010000163.1:0-6325 GCA_041620035.1 Pseudomonadales bacterium | reverse complement strand
CGTTGATGAGCGCGTCGGTGATGTTGGCGACTTCTTCGTTGATGGCAGCGAGCAGTCGCGAGCGCAGGTCCGCCATGTGCTCCAACGCGATTTCGTGCATCCAGCGACCCAACGTCGTGTCGATTCGGTCGTGCAGTATCCGCGCGAGACTCGCGGCTTCTTCATCCGTCCACTCGGTGCCTGCCGCCGCCAGCGACTCGCGGGCATTACGGATGATCCCCTCTGCAGCGCTGCGCCATTCGTCACCGAGCAGCAGTTTGATCGTGTCGTCACCGAGCACCGACTCGCCCTCCGATTCGGCCGCGAACTCGCCCTGGGCGTCGAACGGTGACTCATCGACCTCCAGCGATCCGTCGACGACGTCGTCGAGCAATGGCACGTCGGTCTGCTCCTCGTCAGCAGCGCGGTTGGCGTTGTCGCCGGACAGCAGGGCCCGAATCGACTCCAGGTCACCCAGGAGGGAACTCTCCGCTGGCGGCGGCAGGGGACCCTTCTTCTGGCGTGGGCGATCGGCCATCAGTCTTCCCAGTTCTCGAGCTTGTGGTCGTAGAGCGGATAGCCGTGGCCGCGGTAGAACTTGTAGCGCTCGCGTCCCATTTCCCTCTGCGGTGCCACGATCACTTCGGCAACACGTTCGAAGCGACCGAAGAAGGGCGGTATGGAAGACGCGAGATTGATCAGTACCTCGTCGGCACCGGGTGGCGGTTCAGTATGCGAAATCACCACAGGGGCCTTCTCGCTTGCCTCGGTGTTTGCGCAGGCGTGGGGTAGAAAGTGATCGGCCGGGTACTCCCACATCAGCTCGTCGATCGCGGCCGCGGCGCTGGCGTCTTCGGCATGGACATGCACTTGCGACCCTGCACCGACCGCCTTGTAGGCGAGCCGACACGCGAAGCGCAGCTTGGCCTCGATGTCGGTGTCGGGAAGGATGTAGAAGTCCACGCGCGTCACAGCGAACTCGTCAGGCCTGGTCGAGCACGTACTGGAACAGGAGCGGGACAGGGCGGCCGCTCGCACCCTTCGCTGCGCCGCCGGAGAACGCGCTGCCTGCGACGTCGAGGTGCGCCCAACGCAGTTTCCGCGTGAAGCGCGCCAGGAAACACGCTGCGGTGACGGCTCCCGCTTCGCGGCCGCCGATGTTCGCCATGTCCGCGAAATTGCTCTTGAGAGCGCTTTGATAGTCTTCCCACACGGGCAGTCGCCACGCGCGGTCGCCGATGAAATCCCCGGCCTTCAGGAGATCGTTCGCCAACGCGTCGTCGTTTGCGAACAGGCCACTGGCGTGTGAGCCGAGGGCGATGATGCATGCCCCGGTCAGGGTGGCCACGTCGATCACCACCTTGGGCTTGTAACGCTCGGTGTACGTGATCGCGTCACACAGCACGAGGCGCCCCTCGGCGTCGGTGTTGAGTATCTCGACGGTCTGACCCGACAGAGTGGTTACGACGTCGCCAGGGCGGCTCGCCTTGCCGCTCGGCATGTTCTCGGCGGCGGCTACCACTGCAACGAGATTGAGGGGCAGCTTGGCATCGATCACTGCGCGAGCGCAGCCGAGCACGGCGGCGGCACCGCACATGTCGAACTTCATCTCGTCCATCGCCGGGCCTGGCTTGAGGCTGATGCCTCCGGTGTCGAAGGTGATGCCTTTGCCGATCAGCGCGATCGGTGGCTCGCCGCGCTTGCCGCCGCGGTATTCGACGATGATCAGTTTGCCGGGCGTGTCGCTCCCGCGCGTCACAGACATGAAGGCGCCCATTCCGAGCGCTTCGATCTGGCGCTCGTCGATCACCTTGCAGCTCGTCTTCTCGGCGCGTGCGAGTGAGCGCGCCTGACGGGCCAGATACGTGGGGTTGCACACGTTCGGTGGCTGGTTGCCGAGGTCCCGTGCGAACGCCATGCCGGCATCGAGTGCGTTGGCGTGGCGCACGGCGCGAGCGGCGCTGGCACGGCTTCGGCCATCGACGTGCAGCACGATTCGGTTGAGGCGCGACGGCGGTTGCTCGTCCTGTTTCGGCGCATCGAACCGGTACAACCCGGCGGAGATGATGGCCGTCGCGAGCCGCGTGGTCTGATAGCCGTCCTGGTCGGCGACGCTGAACGCCTCGAGGTCGAGGGTGGCGGAGCGGAACTGAGCGGACTTGAGCTGCACGGTTGCCGCCTGAATGATCTTGCGGAAGTCCGCGGCGCTGATGGGGCCCTTGGACGAACCCAGCACGAGCAGTCGTTTGACGCGCTTGCTGGCTGGCAAGGGGATCCAGAGGGTCTTGCCAGGCTTGTCCTCGAAGTCGCGAACAGCGGATTTGACGTAGTCGTCTGCCTTCATCGCCCTGGCAACGTCGCGTGCAGCAGGGAGCGTAGTGACGACGCAATCGGTCGATCGGCCGGCGAGTGCTCCGGTATGGCTCGAATACTTCATGCTTTGGCTTGTGTTCCGTGTTGTGCGGCCACGCAGTTTAATGGAAACGCCGATGACGGTCGCTCATCGAGGTCGTGCGCGATTCACGGCTTCGGCGTGTACAGCACCTCCGTGGCAGAGAGCAGATCCGGCCAGGTGCGGCCGCCAGGATCGACGAATTTCCAGAAATAGCCCAAGCCCAACGTTGCAAATGCGAGCAACGCGCCGATGAATCGCCGCAGTCCGTGGCGCAGCGTGAAGGGCGTTCCATCGACGGTGGCCACCCGCAAGCGCCATGCGAGCATGCCGACGGTTTGCCCGCGCAGAATCCAGAAGCCAGTGAAGAACGCGAAGAGTTCGATGAATAGAAGACTTTGAATGCCAGGTCCGACGACGGCATCGCCCGTGACGGCAACCGCGACGAACAACGTCACGAGCCAGATTGCAAGCATGATGAGGGCGTCGTAGATCATGGCGCCGCAGCGCCGCAGCAGACTCGCTGGATGCGCGGAGTTTGGCGGACTCAGTTCCTCCGCCATGGGTCTGGCGCCCGTTCCGGCGGCTTGGGCAGTTCGTCGATCAGATTCTGGCGCAGACTCATGGCGCGACGGTACGCGGCGATGAGGTAGCTCTGGCGACCGCTCGATTCATGGGTATTGAGGCGGCGGAGGCGACGCTCGTAGTCCGCGACTTCGCGCAGCAGCCGCACGGCGGCGCGGCTGGCGTAATCCTGCCCCGAGGGTGCGCTCTGCGGCTCTGGTCGAGTGGGTACGGAGGTCATGCTCGGTCTCCCTCGGCTGATCCTGGAAGGCACCGGCAGCCACGTGGGCTGCCGGTGCAGTGGCATCCTGTCCAGACATCGAGGTCGTGATGCCGTCGCCGTCCTGGCGACGCATGCACTATAGGTTACAGAGGTTTTGTAATCAATACTCTGAATAAGACGGCGTAATAGGCTGTTCTATATAGCAAATATGCCTTCGCCGTTGAGGCGCCCGCGGCGCCCGCAGAATTCCTCGCGGGTCATCGCCTCGAGGGTGTCGGCGTCGGTGGTCTCGCCCCAGGCACGGCGACCGTCTTCGGTGCGGGTCGCGAAGTGGCCCTTCGTGGGGGCATCGCCCTCGTACATGACGGTGTAGGCCTCCACGGTGGCCTTGCCGCGGTGACCGAGCGCCACCTCCCGGGTGGGCGTTGCGTCCACGGCAGCCTGGACGTCGTCGTGCCGGAACGGCCGCGCGGGCGGGGCGGCGGAGTAGATGCCGAACGCGTGTTTCGTGAGGTAGCCGCCATTGGCGGTGATCAGTCCTTTGCTGTCGGGTGCTTCGCGCAGGAGTTGGGCCATGCGTACGATCGAATGCATCACGTAGTTGTTGAGCGGACCGCCGGCAAAGGTCAGCCCGCCGGTCACGGTGAGGGGGCGAGTCTCGCTCAACCCGAGTTCGGCGGCCGCGACCTGCACCGCAACGGGAAAGCAGCTGTAGATGTCCACCAGATCGACGTCGTCCGGCGTGACACCAGCCAGTTCCATGCAGCGCCGTCCCGCAAAGCGAATGCCGGGCGATGAGTGGAGGTTGTCGCGGTTGGATACGAAGTAGTGATCATGGGCATCGGTGCCTGCCCAGGGGTACACCCACTTCGATTCGGGAATGCCCAGGCGTCGCGCGGCGTCGGTGGAACACAGGATGAGCGCGGCCGCCTGGTCGACGTTGTTGTTCGAGTTCATCAGCTTGGGATAGGGAAACGACACGGGGCGGTTGCTCCGCGACGGCGTGCGTATGGCTTCCGCGGTCAGCCCGTCGCGAATCCAGGCGTTCGGATTGCCGGCCGCGACAGCGGCGAACCGCGCCCACAACTCGGACACGCGCGTGATGTGCGCGTCGACGGATTCGCCACGCGCGAAGCGCAGCGCGTTTTCGAACATCGGGTACATCTGGATGGGCTTGCCAAGCCCCGCGATCCGCTCCGCTTCGTGTTGCATCGGTTTGTCTTCGCCGATCAGCCGGTCTGGTGTGCCAGCGGCCGACTGCCAGTCGAGTTTCACACCAACCTTGCGCGCCTTCAGGAAGCTGTAGCCGCACTCTGCCCCGGTGAGGATGATGACATCGTGGTCGCCGCGCTGGATGTCGAGCACGCTCTGATTCATCGTGCTCTGCACGAAGTTGCCGCCGAACGGAGTCAGTGCGGTCTCCGCGTTCGGGATTCCGATCGCGTCGGCCACCACGCGGGCGGGATTCTTGTAGGGCCACATGCCGCGGATCACGCGCACGGACGTCGCTGCATCGATGACCCGGGCGGAGCCGGTATCGAGCGCGGCCGCGCGCACGGCATCGATCATGAGCGCCAGCGGCTCCTTACCCTCTGCCGGCGAGTCGTTGATGCGCTGTTCGATGTGCGCGATGCCCACGAGCACCGGCGTGGCGGTAGCGTTCGCCATTCGGACCGTCTCCAACGTCTGTGAAGTCGGGCATCATAGATTCGATTCGCTGGTGAGAGAAGGTAGTGGGCAAGGTGCGCGTGGTTTCTTGGATCGGGCTGGTGGCGTTTGCCTGTGTGAGCGGCGTCGCCCACGCGTGGAACGACACGGGGCACTTCGTGATCGCGCTGGCGGCGTGGGACTCGCTCGATCCCCACCAGCGCGCGCAGGTGAGTGAACTCATGTCGGCGCATCCTCGATTCGAAGAGGACTTCCTCGCCCGCCTGCCCCGCGGGTCCGTGAGAACCGACGATGAGGCGCAGCGCCGATGGCTGTTCGCCATGGCGTCCGCCTGGCCGGACTACGCGCGCTCGTTTCACGAGGTTCGTGAGAGCGCCGAGCGCGAACGACTCGTCGAGCAAAACCATCGATCGCGTTGGCACTTCGTGAACATCCCGACACTGCTCGTCGAAGATCGCGACTGGGAGAAACGTCTGGCACCGGTGCTGGCGCCACCGACGAGGGCGCAGTGGAACGATCCTTCGTTGAACATCGTTCAGGCGCTGACAGCGTCCGTCGAACGCCTGTCGTCGCCGACGTCCCGGGGCCCGGATCGCGCGATCGCGTTGTGCTGGGTGCTGCATCTCGGTGCAGACCTGCACCAGCCGCTGCACGCGACGGCATTGTTTGCGCAAGGTGCGCTGGAGCTCGGCGACCGCGGCGGCAACGAGCTGCTGCTGGAACGCAGCAGTAATCTGCATGCGCTGTGGGACGGTGCCCTGGGGGTGACGCGCGATCGGCGCAAGCTCGACGCGATGGTGCGGGCGCTGCGCGCACACGAGACGCCTGCCGGGGTTCGAACCGGCGAGTTCGCCGACTGGGCACGGGAAAGCCAGCGGATCGCGAGTCGCGACGCGTATACGCCGGCCATCCGCCAGGCGGTGCGCCAACACGGCGGAAGATCGGGTCGCGTGGTCGTGCCGATCGATTCCGATTACCGCAGGCAAATGGGCGCCTCCGCGTCGCACCAGGCCGCGATTGCGGCCCTGCGGCTCGCATCGATACTCGGGGCGGCCCTGGAATCTCCATGAAATTTCAACTGGCCGCGAGGTAGGGCCCTCGTATACTCCCCCGAGCGTTCTTCGGGTCGGGAGGGCTCGTGAGCGACTTCGTGTGCAGCGAGGTGAACTGCGGCGTCTGGGCGGGGCCACTGCGATCGCCGCGCAATTCCGCCGCCGACCAGAAAGGCAGCATTCACGACGATGTGGTTGCCCGGAAACTGGGTTTTCGTGGCGGCACGGTCGCGGGTTCCTTGCACATGGAGCAGTTCCCGCCCCTCCTGGAACGGCTGCTCGGTCGGGCGTGGTGGGAGTCCGGCGGGCTGTCACTCTACTTCCGGTTTGCCACGACCGATCTCGAATCGGTGCGCTGCTTTGCCGTTGCCCCGTCGACAGCGGTGACGGGCACGCGACGCCGCATCGAAGTGTGGATGGATCGCGCGGACGGCGAGCGGATCGCCG
>JBFKCZ010000162.1:0-6326 GCA_041620035.1 Pseudomonadales bacterium | reverse complement strand
CGTTGAATCGCAATGCCCCGTTCGCGGGCAAGCCCGCTCCCACGAGCGTCGGGCTCAATCAGCGTTCGCGCTGACCGAGATTCGCGTGCAGCACGGCGCCGTTCACGATTGGATTGTGCGCAACCCAATGCAGCGTTTCTGCGATCTCGTCGGGTGAGATGAGTCGTCCATACGCCGACATGGCGCGCACGGAGTCCATCGCTTCCGCGGGCACGTGCTGGCGCAGCATTTCCGTATCGGTGAACCCGGGGCATACGCAGGCCGTATGGATCTCGCGCCCCGCGAGATCCTGACAGGTCGAGCGCATCATGCCGACCAGGGCGTGTTTGGTGGTGACATAGCTGAATGAGCCGGGCACCGCCTTTTCCGAGAGCGTGGATCCGACATACACGATGGCGGAGCCGGCGCGCATGTAAGGGATCGTGAAGTAGTTGAGCGTATTCGGCGCGATCAGGTTCACCTCGAGCACTTCGCGCAGCTTGTTGCTCGGCGTTTCCACGGCACTGTCGTTGCTGAGCTTCGATGCGTTGTGGACGAGCACGATGCGTTCGGCTTCCTGGCAGAGGCTCGACAGCGTCGCGGAGATGTTGTCGATGAACCGGGGAACCGAAAGATCGCAATTGATGTGTGTCACGGCCGGATGCGGGCAGCGGCGCCGCGACAGGTTGACGATCGCATAGCCGTCGGTTGCGAAGCGTCGCACAGCGGCGAGACCGATTCCCGAACTGGCTCCGGTGATGATGAGGAGCTTCATGTCTTCTCCCAGCGACTGGAGGCCCACTGACCCGGCCCCGAGGAGACCTTGACGGTGAGCGACTCTATGGGTTGTGCCGACAGATCGGCGTCGTTGGCAAGCCGCGCGGTGAACCAGCGGGCGAATTCCTCGACGGTCGCGTTACGGATCGGCAGCGTCAGCACGTCGCGCTCGAGAAACGGGATTCGCTCGCCGGCGAAGATCACCGTGACGTAGCCGTCGGCGCCGCGCTCGATGACGAGGTGCGGCGACTGCTCCGGCATGAGTACGCGCTCGTCCAGCTCGTCGCAGAGGGCCATGAGCTTGTCTTTGACGAGGTTGTAGTCGAACGCGAGGCCGTTGTCGCCGATCAGCGTGTCGAGCGAGCAACTGACGTCGAAGTTGTGGCCATGGAGGTTTTCGCGCGCGGTTGCGGAAAAGATCGTGAAGTGCGCGGCAGAGAAATGCAGGTAGTCCTTCGTGATTTCGATGGTGGTGCGGCTGCTGGCACCGTCGGCACTGTGCGCATTCATCGCGACATCCTACCGAGGATGGGTGCGTGTTGAACAGCACGGGGCGCCGAGCATAGAGTTGCCGGACGATACCAACGGAAGGGGAGTGGAACGTGAAAGGCGATGCGCGCGCGGCTGGAATGAACCCGAAACAGCTGGGCCGGCTCACCGACCATCTCATGGAGCGCTACGTCGAACCGGGAAAGATCGCCGGTGCGCTGCCTCTGATCTTCCGGAATGGCGTGCTCGCGTACTGCGAGCCCCTGGGGAGCATGGATCTCGAGCGCGCCAAACCCATGGCGCCCGATACGATCTTCCGCATCTACTCCATGACCAAGCCGATCACGAGTGTCGCGCTCATGATGCTCTACGAGCAGGGCGCGTTTCAGCTCAATGATCCGGTGACCCGATACATCCCCGAGTGGAAGAACATGCGCGTCTTCCAGTCGGGCGTTGCACCTTCGTTCATCACGGCGGCGCCGGAGCGTCGCATCACGTTCAAGGACCTGTTCATGCACATGTCGGGTCTGACTTATGGGTTCATGAACCGGACCAATGTCGATCATGCGTACCGAAAGCTCGGTATTGGCGGCGTGGAGCCCGGCTCCACGCTCAAGGACACGATCGACAAGCTGGCGCGTATTCCGCTCGAATTTTCGCCGGGCACGCGCTGGAACTATTCCGTGTCCACCGACGTCCTCGGCTATCTGGTGGAGGTGATCTCGGGACAACGGTTCGACGAGTACCTGCGCACGCAGATCTTCGAGCCGCTGGGCATGACCGATACCGGATTCACGGTGAAGGACGGGAACATTGGCCGCTTCGCCGCGAACTACAGTCGCGCGCTCGGCAAGGAGTTGAAGCTCGAAGACGATCCGGAGAACTCCATCTACACGCGACCGCGAACCTACTTCTCGGGCGGCGGCGGGCTGGTCTCGACCGTGAACGACTACCTCAAGTTCTGCCGCATGCTGCTCAACAAAGGCGTTCTGGACGGCAAACGCATCCTCGGGCCGAGGACGGTCGAGCTGATGACCCGCAATCATCTGCCGAACAACGACGATCTGACCCGCTGGGCGCTCGGCACGTTCGCGGAGACCACCTACGAGGGCTACGGCTTCGGACTCGGCTTTTCCGTGCATCTCGGCAGCGTGCGCAGCGCCACGATCGGATCCATGGGTGAATATGCCTGGGGTGGCGCGGCCAGCACGATCTTCTGGGTCGATCCCGTCGAAGACATGATCGTGATCTTCATGACGCAGCTGATGCCGTCGGGCACGTTCAACTTCCGCGGCCAGCTGAAGTCGTTGATTTACCCGGCGATCGTCGACTGAACCCAGGAGACCCGTGGGAGCGCCCTTGGGCGCGAACGAACGCAAAAAATTGGCTTATTCGCGGGCAAGTCGCTCGGCCGCTTGCGGGCGAGCTCCCGCTCCCACAAGCTCCGTTCGTACCGCCCAAGGAGGTCGCAAAAGCCATCGGAGCATGGGCGAGCCCGCTCCCACAAGCGTCGGTCGGACTTTAACAACACCCTTCAAGGGCGCGAACGGTCGCGGGCAAGTCGGCGCTCTACTCCTCGAGCAGCGCGTCGCCCAGGGCCTCGAGACTCGGAAACGTAAAGTCGGGTTCGGCACTGCTCTCGGGTGTTGCGCCGCCGCCGCGCCCGCCGCGGCGGTCGATCCAGGCGGTTGCGAGTCCCAGGCTGCGCGCCGGTGCGACGTCGTGAAAGCGGCTCTGCGCCACGTGCAAAATGCGGGAGACGTCGACGCCGATGCGGTCGATCGCCTCGACGAACGGTGCGGGGCTCGGCTTGTACGCGCTCACCTGCTGGGCGGTGATCACGTGATCGAAGTTGATCTTCAATACGGACTGCGTGAGATCGAAGAGATCGTCGTCGACGTTGGAGACGATCGCGAGCTGAAAACGGCTGCCGAGACGCTTGAGCGTGGGAACCGTGTCGGGAAATGGCTTCCAGTTGCCAATCGACTGAGGGAAGTCGAGGCGCTCCGTGGCAGTGGGTGTGAATCCCAGTCGCTTGCCGAATGCATCGAGCACGCCAGTCAGCACGTCGCGATAGGGTTTGAAGGGGCCGCTCTGAATACGCGACTCCGCGGCGCCGAAGAACTCGAGGACGAAGGCGTCGATCACATGGGCGTCATTGCGTTCGAGGATCGGCTTCAGATGTGCCAGCAGCCCACTCTCCCAGTCGATCAGGGTGCCGTAGCAGTCGAAGGTGAGCGCATCGTAGGCCGAGGGATCGATTGCGGGCATGTCGGAAAGTCTCCGGTTCAGTCGGTTTGAATGCGGTCGGTGATCAGCCCGTAGAAGGACGAATCGGTCGCGTTGGCGAAGAACCAGCCGAGGTGCGTAGTGCACGACTCGCAGCTCGCGTGACGCCATCGATAGCCGGGAAACCAGGTGTCCGCCGCCACGGGTTGACCCGACAAAGCGCAGCCCAGGGCCTCGGCGTAGCAGCCGATGTGGAACCTGAACCCGTACGGATTGACGAAATTGTGGTCATGGCTGCCGGAAACCTCGATGCGCTGGTCGATGTGGCTGACGATGTGTGAACACTGTGCACAGTACACATATCCCTTCTTGGTATGCAGCTCATCGTCGAGCAGCGCCTTCAGCCTCGGATCGAGGTTGCCTTGACGTGGCTTGTCGACGACGTCGATCATGCGATGAACGGACCATGGCAGCAGTCGACGGAATTATCTTGGAAACCTTCGATTCGATCTACGCGCGCGCGGCCAAGCGCCATGGCGGCGACAAGGCGCTCGAGTCGATGCTGCCGAAGCCCAAGACCCCCGCGCAGCTCAAGCGCATGCGCGACGACCGCTATCTCTCGGAAATGACCGCGTGCGTGTTCCGCTCGGGATTCGTCTGGAAGATCATCGAGAACAAGTGGCCGGACTTCGAAGCGGCGTTCGACAAATTCGACACTATGACGTGCGCGATGCTCTCGGACGAAGATCTGGAGCGGCTCGCAACCGATGCGCGCATCGTGCGCAATGCGAAGAAGATCGCCTCGGTGCGCAAGAATGCGCAGTTCGTGCGCGCGGTGACCGAGGAGCACGGCAGCTTCGGTGCGTACCTCGCGGCGTGGCCGGTCGAAGACATCGTCGGATTGTGGGATGACCTCAAGCGTCGCGGCGATCGGCTGGGCGGAGCTACCAGTGGCTTCTTTCTCAGGTTCGTGGGCAAGGACACCTTCATGCTGTCCGGCGACGTCGTTAAGGCCCTCGTGCGTAGCCGTGTCGTCGACAAGGCACCCGGCAGCAAGAAATCGCTCGCCGCGGTACAGGCCGCGTTCAACGGCTGGCGTGACGAGAGCAAGCGTCCGCTGTGTCAGATCTCGCGGGTGCTCGCATGCTCGGTGGGGTGAAGCCATGACGATCGATTCCGCCGCCGATCTCGAAGGCATGCTGGCAATCGGCAAGATCGTGCGCGCGGCGTTCGATGCCATGCGCAGCGCCGCGCGACCCGGTATGACCACCGCGGAACTCGATGCCATCGGCGCCGCCGTGCTGAAGAAGAAGGGCGCGCGGTCGGCGCCGCAACTCATGTACGACTTTCCGGGCGCAACCTGCATCAGCGTCAACGAAGAGGCCGCGCATGGTATTCCGGGCCCCCGCATTCTGGCCGCCGGCGACATGATCAACATCGACGTATCTGCGGAACTCGGCGGCTATGTGGCTGACATGGGCGAGTCGTTCGTGCTGCCGCCGGTGGCGCCCGAGCGCGCGCTCATCTGCCGGGCGGTGAAAACCGCGGTCCGTCAGGCCACCCGCAAGATCCGGGCGGATTGCTCATTGAACGTGATCGGCGAATCGGTGTCGAAAGTCGCCGACCGGCACGGCTATCGCATCATCGAGAATCTCGCGAGCCACGGCGTGGGACGCAGCCTTCACGAGCCGCCCAGCTACGTGCCCAGTCACAACCCGAAGGAACGCCGCCGATTGAAGGAAGGGACGGTGCTCACGATCGAGCCATTCTTCACCACTGGCCGCGCGTGGGTGGAGGAAGCCGACGACGGCTGGACGCTCTCGGTGCCGGCAGGCGCGCTCGTGGCACAGTTCGAACAAACGGTCATCGTGCGCGGCAATGCCGCGATCGTGGTGACCTGACGCGCCCTCGGGTGGTCATGTCGCCGTATACAAGGAGGTAGGAACGCCATGACGGTAGTGAAGTTCGGCCGGTTGCTGGTACTGACCCTGATACTTTTCGTGCCCAGCGCGCATTCCGTGCTCGATCGCGTGTCGTACTCCGCGACACGGGTCATGCGCATCGATGGCACGGAGTTCATCACCACGATCAATCACGCGCCTCACATGGAGCGCATTACCGGCACGATCGCCGGGTTGCCGCTCACCCTCATTCTTCGCAGCGATCGCAACGTCGTCTGGCAACTCATACCGTTCATGAGCCTGTACGGCGAGGCCGACATCTCGGAGATGGACACCCCCGACAACGTGCAGATTCTGAGTCGCGAGGAAGTGGGCAACGAGACGATCAATGGTCAGGCCGCGATCAAGTACCGCGCGCAGTTTCTGACCCGCGGCGGAACGCGGCACGAAGGTTTCTTCTGGGAGAATGTCGACGGCGTGCACGTGCGCAGTGAGTTTCCATTCATCGGCCGGGACGGCACCGAGAAACGGGTGGAACTGGAAGTGCGTGACGTGCAGCTCGGGCCGCAGCCCGCCGCGCTGTTCGAAGTGCCGATGGGCTTCACCAGAATCGAGATCGACCTCGCGAGCCTGTTGCCGTTCTGAGCGAGAGCGCGAGCAAAGTCAGCGGAGCCGTTGTGGGAGCGCCCTTGGGCGCGAACGGATTCAAGGTAATCAACAGGACATTCGCGGGCAAGCCCGCTCCCACAGTGCCTTCGATGACTGATACGACACCCTCCTTGGTGCGAACCTACTGCCACGACGCGTGTTCGAGACGCCAGCCGTTGTTGGTTTTGACGAACACGCCTTCGCCGTGCCCGGGCCAGTTCACGCTCATGTCTTTGCGCAGGGCATCTTCGACGTCCAGGTCGTCGACGAAATCGTTGAAGCGCAGTTCGTAGCGGAACCGGG
>JBFKCZ010000161.1:0-6333 GCA_041620035.1 Pseudomonadales bacterium | reverse complement strand
CGACATAGTTCGGAACGCCTTGCAACAACGAAGTGGGATCCTTGGGATCATGACCCGCAAGCACACCGAGCATGCGAGCCGCGTCTTCCACCGTACGGGTCATCGGCCCGATGTGATCCAGCGAATCTGCAAGGGGGAAGATGCCGTGGCGGCTGACGCGCCCATAGGTCGGTTTCAGGCCGACGAGCCCGCACGACGCCGAGGGGAAGCGAATACTGCCCCCGGTGTCGGTACCGATCGCGCCGAACGCAAGTCGGGCCGCAACGGACACGCCGGATCCTGAAGAGGACACTCCCGTCCAATGCGCCGGATTCCACGGGTTGCGGGGCGCCTCCACTTTGGGGTGGTGACTCGAGAACGCACCTTCCGTGAGCTTCACCTTGCCGATGGTCACCGCCCCCGCGTTGCGCAGTCGGATGGCAATCGTTGCGTCCGCGTCCGGCACCCAGTTCTCGAGCACTTTCGTTCCACAGGTCGTTGCGACGCCTTTGGTCGCTACCAGATCCTTGAGCGCGATCGGCACGCCGTGCAGCGCGCCCAATGGCTTGCCGGCGGCACGATCCGCGTCGAGTCGCTTTGCAGAACGCAGCGCGTCTTCTGCGAGAACGCAGACGAAGGAACGCAACTGGCCGTCGCGCTGCTCGATTCGCTTCAACATGTGCTCGGTGACACTCACCGCGGAGAGTTCACCGCTCTTCAGACGTCGGCACAGATCCGAAAGCGAGTATTCATGGACATCGGTCATGGGGCGGCCACATCGAAGATCTTGCCGGGGTTCAGGATGCCTTTGGGATCGAGCGACCGCTTGAGCGCACGCATCAGTGCGATCTCCGGCGCGCTGCGACACAGATCGAGGTAGGGCTTCTTGTCGAGGCCGACGCCATGCTCCGCCGAAACGGATCCCTCGATCGCTACGAGCGGTTCGTACACGCAGCGCTCGACATGCTCCTTCTCGTCGCGACCGTCCGGACCCACCGATACCACGAGGTGCAGATTGCCATCGCCCATGTGCCCGAAGATGAAGTTCTTGCATTCCGGATAGCGTGACTTGAGCCGGCGATTCACCTCCTCGACGTAGGCTTCCATCTTCGAGATGCGCATGCTGACGTCGAAGGTGAAGATCGGCGCGAACCGGAACGTCTGCACCACGTCGTCACGCATCGCCCACATCTGCTGGCGTTGCTGATCTGACGTGGCGATCGCGGCATCCGCGATCAGACCTTTCTCGTAGGCATCGCCCAACGCTGCTTCCAGGCGCGCGTGATCGCCTTCCGGATCGCCACCCATGGCTTCGACCAGCACGTAGTACGGATAGTCCTGGCCGATGGGTGGCTGGTGTACCGCCGGTGGATTGGTGAGCAGACGGTAGTAGTCGTTCCACATGACTTCGAATGCGGACAGCGTGCCGCCGAGCGCCGAATCCATCGTCTTCAGGAAAGTCGTCAGCTGATCGAACGATTCGATGCCGACGAACATGGTTTCCTGGCTGCGGGGTTTCTCACGCAGCCGCAGCACGGCGCGCGTCACGATGCCCAAACTGCCTTCGGATCCGATGAACAGCTGCTTCAGATCGTAACCGGCGTTGTTCTTGATCATCTGATTCATGCTCGACAGCACCGTGCCGTCGGCGAGCACCGCTTCCAGTCCGAGCACCATGTCCCGCGTCATGCCGTATCGGATCACGCGATTGCCGCCGGCGTTGGTCGAGATGTTGCCGCCGATCGTCGCGGAGCCGCGACCGCCAAGGTCGAGCGGAAACATGAGCCCCTCGGCCTCCGCTGCCTCCTGCAGCACCTGCAGTACGACGCCGGATTGCACGGTGATGGTCCGATCCACCGTGTTGATGTCTTCGATGCGATTCATGCGTTCGAGGGAAACGACGACGTCATCGGGGCTCGTGAGTGCACTCCCGACGAGGCCCGTGAGACCACCGTGCGCGATCACCGGCTGGCCGTGCGCATGACAGATGGCCAGTGCCTTCGCGACCTCGGCAGTCGATCGGGGTCGCACCAGCGCCTTGGCGCGGATGCCGTCGGATCGCCAGATCCCCGCGGATCGTCCCTGCACACTTTCTCCGGTCAGCACCGCGTCGGCACCGAACGCCGCCTGCAACTCCGAGACTACATCGGCCATCACGCCCCCCATTTGCTTGGCTGCGAGCATACACCGGAGCACGATCGCGGCGGACACACCCCGAGGATTGGGCTCGGAAGGCCGACGCGGTGCGGACGAGTTCTCGTTCGAACGCTGGATTCATGTTTATAATTCAGCGGCTTACCTAGAGTTTCTCCCGTTGCGCCAAGGATCAGGCCAGATCTGGACCGTCGTTGCATTCTGTGCGGCGCTCGCGTGCACAGCATTCGGCGCACACGCGGAGGAAGCGGTACCCACGGGTGCGGTCGTAGAACCGGCACCGGGCGCGAACCCCGACACAGCGACCTTCGACTCTCTGTTCCCGAACACCACCACCTGGGGACAGCCGCTGAAACTGCTCGGCGCCGAAGTCGAGCCCGGCACCACGGCACCCCTCGTGTGGTCGCCTGGTACCACCTTCGATGGCCAGGAGAATCCGCGCACCGTGCTGGTGGCCAATGGCGCCCAATCCGGCCCCGTGATGTGTCTCACGGGTGTCGTCCACGGCGACGAACACAACGGTCTCGAGATCGTGCGGCGTGTCTTCTACTCCCTCGACCCGGCGCGACTGAGCGGGGCCGTGATCGGCATTCCCATCGTGAACCTCGACGCATTTCGCCGCAGCAGCCGCTACCTGCCGGACCGCCGCGACCTCAACCGCTACTTCCCGGGACGGCGCACCGGCAGTTCCGCTTCGCGGATTGCGTTTTCGTTGTTCAACGACGTCATCGTCCACTGCAGCTTTCTCGTCGACGTCCACACGGGCTCGTTCCACCGCACCAACCTGCCGCAACTGCGCGCCGACCTGACCAATCTCGACGTGCTGGAGCTGTCGCGACGCTTCGGATCCACCGTGATCCTGCACAACCGCGGCGGCAGCGGCACGTTGCGGCGTGCCGCAACCGAAGCCGGCATTCCATCGGTCACACTGGAAACCGGCGAGCCGCTGCGCATTCAGGACAAGGAAGTGCGTCAGGGTGCGCGTGCGATCCACAACGCGCTTGCCGCTCTCAACATGTACAAGCGCAACTCGCTGTGGCGCGAACCGCCCCCCGTCTACTATCAGTCGCGGTGGGTGCGCGTGAACGGCGGTGGTGTGCTGTTGGCTGACGTGCGCCTCGGCGCGCGCGTCGATGTCGGCGACCGCTTGGGTACCGTGACCGATCCGATCACCAACCAGGTCAGCGAGATCGTTTCACCCTACAACGGCCGCGTCCTCGGCATGGCGCTCAACCAGGTGGTGCTCGCCGGCTATGCAGCATTTCACATCGGCATCGAAGCCGCGCAGATCGATCCCAACGAGGGCGCCGACACGCCCGATTCCGCGGTGGAGCCCGCGCGAACATCGGATCCCGGCGCACCGTCCGAGACGCCTGATCGGGACCTCGAAAACTCGGAGTAGTTCGTCTCAGCTACTTGCCGCGCAACCGAGCCGCTACCGGCGCAAAAGGCACCATCGCATCTTCCGGCACGGTGACATACGAAATGCCGTAGCGTTCCCGCCGCGCGATGAGTTCGTCGCAGACGGCGTCGACACTGCCGAACAGGGCGTGCGGATGTGACCGCATCGCATCGTTCGTCATGCCGAACGTCTTCGCGAACATCTCCACCATCGGTTTGGCGTCGTCGGTAACGAACGTGAAGTAGGCGCCGATCTCGATTTCGAGTTCCCCGAATCGATCACCGGCACCGGCCTTCACCCAGCCGATCTTTCGATCGGTCTCTTCGGAGGACGAGGTCTGCACGCCATCCGGGCCGATGACGCCGGCCCGGTTGTTGAAGTTCAGGCTGACGATGTCGGCTTCGCGGCCCGCAATGCGCAGAATTCGCGGACTGCCGCCGCCGATCATCAGCGGCGGGTGGGGTTTGCGCACCGACTTCGGCACGCCTTCGAAATCGCGCCACTCGACGTTGTCGTTGTGAACATCGACGTTACCCTCGCCCGCGAACGCGCGGAGCCCTTCGATGACGTCTTCGAGTCGGCTGATGCGATCACCGGGTGAGTCGAACTCGATTCCGGTGGCGTGATACTCCTCTTCGAGCCAGCCCGCGCCCAGCCCCAGCTCGATGCGTCCTTCCGACAGCAGATCCAGCGTCATCGCTTCCTTGATCAGGACGACGGGACGCCGGTAGTCAACGCAGAACACACGACAGCCGATGTTGAGCGTCTTCGTGACCGCTGCGGCATACGCCATCGCGGGCACCGCCGCGAGGTTCTGCACGGGGTGATTGGTCTTGGCCAACGCAGGGCCAGGGCCGAGCAGATGGTCGGCGAGATGGAGCGTCGAGTATCCGAGGTCTTCGACCTTGCGGGCCTTCTCGCTCCATTCCTTGCCCGAGTTGGCGTTGAATGACTGCACGCCGAAGCGGAATGGTTTGCTCACTGATCCTCCCCTCGTGAACTGCGTACGCGAACGCGGCACGATATCAACCCGGGTACATTTCAGACAAGCCAGACGCCAGACAAGCCAGGCGGATTTCGCTACGCTCACGAGATGAAACTCGACGAAAAGTTCAGCGCCAAGTCGCGCTTCGACGCCAGCTACTACCGCCGCTTCTATCAGAACCCCGCATCACGCGCGCAAACGCCCGCGAGCCTCGCGCGCAAGGCGAAGTTCATCGCGGCCTATCTCGCCTACCTCGAGATCCCGGTGCGACGCATTCTCGATGTGGGTTGTGGTCTCGGCTGGACACTGCGCGCCCTCGAGCGCCAGCACCCGCGCGCGGTATGCCACGGTGTGGAGTACAGCCCGCACCTTTGCGAGCGGTACGGCTGGACCGAGGGCTCCGTGGTGGACTACCGGGCGCGCACGCCCTACGACCTCGTCGTCTGCAACGACGTTCTGCCATCGCTCGACGATCGGGACTGCGCCCGTGCAATCGACAACCTCGCAACGCTCAGCCGCGGTGCTGTCTTTCTCGGTGTGCTCACCGAGGAAGACTGGGAACGTTGCGATCGCAAGCGCACCGACCGGCACGTGCACCTGCGCCCCGCGCGCTGGTACCGGCGTCGGCTGGCAAAACACTTCGTAGCCGTCGGCGGCGGCGTACACTTGAAGAAGCCCGTCGACATCACCCTCTGGGAACTGGATACACCATGAAGATCTCGATCGAATACTGCGTGCAGTGAGACTACAAACCAACCGCGGTCAGTGTGGCTGCGCAGTTGCGAAAGGCCTTTGGCGTCGAACCGGAGTTGATCAAAGGTGGCGGCGGTGTGTTCGACGTTACCGTCGACGGACAACTGGTCTACTCGAAGCACGACACGGGCGAGTTTCCCGATGCCGGCGAGTTGGTGAAATCAATCCGCGGCGATTGACCCGAATGCCCCGTCGCGCAATTCAGGAGCCGCGCGACTGACGTTGCTCGCTGCTGCCAACACCACGTCATCGGCCAGACCACGCGCCAGCTTCTCGCGGCCCGAAACGCTTTCGCGCAGCACCTGCTCGATCGGCCGCGACAGCCCCATGTACGCGCTCGCCGTCACCTCGGCTTCCGGGGACACATGGCCCCGGAGCCGTGCGATCACCGCACCGGCGCCGAGCAGATCTTCGATCGCGGGGCGCAGTGAACCGTCCGGCCATCGCTCTCCCGCCGCGATCACGGCGACGGTCTCGACATCACGCAATGCGGCCGCGACCGCCGCTGCGTTCCGCAGGCAGGCCGCAAACACGCGCGCGCCGCCACGGGCGGCGTGTACGAGTGCAGACCCATTGATCGACTCAACGACGATGCGCGTACCTGCGCGTACGGACGACATGCTCGACGGCGAGAGCGATGCGCCGGCGGCAGCTGGCGTCCCCGCCACGACACCGTCGATCCGCCGCGCAATGGCATCGGCACTGCCGTCGCGCCAGCCGCACGGGTACACCTGTGCACCGCGCGCCACGGCGATGTCGACGGTGGTGGTGAAGGAAAACAAGTCCACGATGACGATGGCATCCGCATAGGCACCGATCGCCTCGAGTCCAGCCGGGCCCCAGTCGAAGCGAATCGAATAGCTCGCCTGATCGGCACCGCTCACATCGAGACCGCCTTGAGATTGTCGTCGGGGTTGCGGTCGATGCGCTTGCTGTAGGGATCGATGCCGACCTTGAAGGGCACGCCCGCAACCTCCACCTCGAAGGTCGCCGAGCCGGAGCGAATCGGGTGAGACGCGAGGTAGAGCGGTTCCGGCAGGTCATCGCCACCGAGACCGCT
>JBFKCZ010000160.1:0-6350 GCA_041620035.1 Pseudomonadales bacterium | reverse complement strand
TGGCGCGACGATGAAGTCAGCCCGTTCGAGCTGACGCGCGTGCTGAACCCGGCACCATCGCCGACAGCACTCGAGAAAATGAAGTCAGGACTCGCCAAGCGTCTGCCGAAGCTCGCCGAGGTACCGTTCGAGGAAGCCTGGGCCGGCATGATCGACGTGACTCCCGACGTAGTGCCGGTGATGGATGCGGTTGCAAGTCATCCCGGCCTGTATCTCGCGACTGGATTCAGCGGCCATGGCTTTGGCATCGGCCCGGGCGCCGGGCGGGTGATGGCGGACATGGTGATGGGTAAGCCCGCCATCCACGATCTCACCCGGTTTCGCTTCTCGCGGTTCTCCGACGGCAGCCCGATGCAGCCGGGCCCGGGGCTCTAGGCACTGCGTGACTAGGGCGCGCGATCGAGATTGAACACGATCGCGTTGTTGCCAGGCCGAATCATCACCTCGCGATCGGCCGTTTCGTAACGCGTGCGGCTGACGCGAACACGCACGGGACCCACCGGCAATCGCATGCCAGGCGTATAACTTCGGCCAAGATCCGGCAGCACGACCTGCGCGTCGCTGGGTCTCAGGATGAGGGTCAGGACGCCCACGCTCGGCGCAAGGCTGATGTCGACGACACTGTCCCGATCCACGACAACGGTCTGACTCGCAGGCTCATACCCGGGCTTTTCCGCGGTCACCACGTACTCGCCGGCCGCGAGTCGCATGTTGGGTTCGTATCGTTCACCAGCCACACGTACGTCGGCATCGGCAGGCGCCAAATTCAAGGTCAACGTGTACAAAGGCACCAGGCTGACGGGGTGTCGTGTTGCCGACGTGCCATGACTTACGGTGCCCTGCCACGGCACGTATCCGGCTGCACTGACTTCCACGTGGTAGTCGCCGGGAGGTAACGCCAGTGCGGGTTTGTACGTCTGCCGGATGTTTCCGACCCGCACTTGTGCGTCTTCAGGGCTCGTCGCAATGGTGAACGGATAGGTTGCACGCTCGAGTCCGATCTCCATGGTCACATCGCGATCGATCGATAACTTCCTGGTTGCCGTCACATAGCCCGGCTTGCTGACCGTGACCGTGTAGTCGCCCTGCGGCAGTTGCATGCCCGAGCGATATTGCTGTCCCTCGACCTCCGCGGTCGCGTCGGCAGGCGTGAGGTTCAGGGTCAGCGAATGCGATGCCGGGACCGGTTCCGGTTCGACCGCCGGCGCAACGGGCGCAGTTAACTCGACCGCCCCCACTTCTTCCACCACGGCCGCCGGCACCGTGGCCGACTCGTCCTGGGCACCCGGCGCCGCGGACTGCTGCAGGAAGTATCCCGCCACGCCCAGGGCTGCAACCGCCACCGCACCCCCACCAATCCACACTGGCCGCGAGGATCGCGCGGCACTCGGCGCTGGTTGGGTTTTGCGAACGTAGGTGGCATCCGAGTCCGCGTCCGACTGCGCAGGCTTCTTCGGCGCGGGCGCGGCTCGGCCCAGCAGCAAGGCGCGATACTCCGCGACCGATCTGGGACGCAGGCCCGCGTCCAGCTCCAGCCCACGGTCGACGGCCGCGAGAATACCGGCATCGAAGTGGGCCTGCGCAACGTCCGCGGCCCGCTGCATCTTGGAACCGCTGATCCGATTCAGGGCTTCTGGCGGTCCACTACCGCCGATCATCCGATAGACGACGCCCGCCATCGCGTAGATGTCCGTCCAAGGCCCTTGGGCCGACGGATCGCTACTGTACTGCTCGGGGGGTGAGTAGCCCGGCGAGATCAGCGTGGTCAGCGTGGTCTGTTGTTGCCCCACGGCCCGTGCGGAACCGAAGTCGATGAGCACCGGGGTGCCGTTGCCCCTGATGACGATGTTCCGCGGCTTGATGTCACGGTGGATCAATCCCTGCGCATGTATCGATTCGAGTCCATCGAGCAACGGCAGAATGAAATGCCGGATTTCGTCGCTGGTCGGCGGTTTGGTACGTTCGCGCAGCCAATCCTCGAGGTCCTTGCCCTCCTCGAAGGCCATCACCAGGTAAGCCGTGCCGTTTCTTTCGAAGTAGCGGGAAACCTTGACGACGTTGGGGTGATCGAGTCGTGCAAGCGTGCGCGCTTCGGTAAGGAACCTGTTCAAGCCCCAGTGGAATGTCTCCGCATTCTCGTCGCCGCTGCGCGGCACGATGACGTAGTCGGCGCGGCGTTCGGCAAACTGCGTCGGAAAGTACTCCTTGATGGCAACGTTGCGTTGCAACGTGCGATCGATGGCCTGATAGGTGATTCCAAAACCCCCGGCGCCCAGTACCTTCGTGATGGTGAACTCGTCGAGGTTGTGGCCGAGCTCGAGAGAGGGAACCGCAGACATCGCTTAAGGTACGGGTGGAACGAACTTATCGGCATATTCGATGCGGGGGGGCGGTGCCAGTGAGATCACCTTATCGCCCCGCATCGGCGTGGCCGACAGCGACACGGGCCGTGCGATGGAGAACTTTTCCTGCACCCGACTGATCTGGATCGAACCGATCAATCGGTCGGTGCTGCCTAGACTCCTGCCCGTGTCCGGATCGATCAGGTCTTCACCCTTCTGCATGACCTCGAACCGTTCGCCTACGGAGACGACGTCGGACCCCAGGTTGATCCACACTTCCAGGTCGTCGGCCTGGATCACCGACCCTTCTGCGGGTTCCGCGCCTACGTACTGAACGATTTCGTACACGCCGCGGTTGATCGCCGCGATGACGGCCTGGCCGACGGGTGCTCGAGAGTAGTCGCTGTAGAACCCCCCCAAAGCAACGTCCCCGGCCAATCGTCCGTCGCCCTCCACGGGACCCGCCACATTCATGGAAGCATTCACCTGGGTCGTGTAGACGACTTCGCCCGTGAGGGCGTCGATCAGGCGGAAATTCATCCCGACTCGACCGGCACCGGCAATCGCCGACACACCACTGAGTATGGGAACGCGATTGACGAGGCCGCCGATACCCTTCGTGGGCTTCGATTCGTACTTGGTGATGGCCAGCTGAACCAGATACTGGGCGCCGCGTACCTGGCCGCCTTCGCGCTCCATCAGGCGAAAACGGCGCGTGCGGTTCATCGTGTCGGCGATGAGCGCCTCGATGCCGTCAGTGGGTATCCGGGCGAGCCCATCCGCCTGTCCGGCCAGGGCACTTCCGGAAGCCACCTGGAACGTCTCGGCCCTGCTCTGGTTGTCGATCTCCAGCAGACCAATGCGCGTGCGCTTGCCGTCGTAGTTGCCCCACTCGACATTGACCAGGTACTTGGTGTCCACCTTGCTGATGCGCTCCGGCAGCGGTGACCGCCGGCCATCGTTGACCGAGTACGCGAGGAAGTCTGCAGTGGCCTGGGCGCTGAACAATGACAAAACGGTTAGCGCAAACACGCGCGGCAGGGTGGTGCCCCCTCGATCCGCCCGCTGGGGATCCGCGCAACGCCTGTCCAGCCCACGACAGCTCGCTACACCCAGTACGGTGCGAGTGAAGTTCCGTTGTATCAATCTCCCCCCTAACAGAACCCGTGTCCCACGCATGGAACATACACCGCCAGCCGCCGGTTTTACACCAGCGCCACTGGCCGGTTGAGTCCGATTCGGGCAGGCCAACTGGGGCATGTGGCGGACCTGGAAGCCAATCTCGGGCATCGATAGGCCAGGGCGGAATCGCGAGCGCGGCACGCTCCCGAAGGCCCGCACCCATAGCCATCATTGCATTCCATGCGCGTACGCTTTCCAATCGATGGTCACTACATTGCCACCTCGGAGGATTGGATCTTGGCCACATACCTACCGCCAAAGCTCGATTGGGTACGCAAACAGGTGGAAGTCTACGAAGGCAGCGGCGGCACCAAGGGCACGACGCTGCTGGAAACCGGCCTGCCGTGCATCATCGTGACGCACACGGGCAACAAGACCGGGGGCATCCGCAAGATTCCGCTGATGCGGGTGAAAGTCGGCTCAGGCTACGTGCTGGTCGGATCGATGGGTGGGCAACCGAAAAATCCGGTGTGGGTATACAACCTGCGCGCCAACCCCGAGGTGGAGATTCGCGACAAGACCGAAACCTTCAAGATGCGCGTTCGCGAAGTGGTGGACGAGAAGGAACGCAAGCGGCTGTGGGACGAATCCGCAAAGGCCTATCCGCCCTACAACGACTACCAGGCCAAGACCACCCGCAAGATCCCGGTGTTCATCGCCGAACCGATTTGATCGTGGGGGAACGTCAATACGCGACCGAAGCTTGTGGGAGCGGGGGCTCGCCCGCACGCGGCCGAGCGACTTGCCCGCGAATCAATCAATGATTTCCCAACGTTCGTTCGCGCCCAAGGGCGCTCCCACAGTGCCTCCGATGACTTTTGCGACACCCTCCAAGGGCGCTCCCACGGTGTGTGATGCCCGCTGAAATCATCGGTTGGATCGCGCCGCGCGTGGCATCGGAAATCGTTGCGCCGGTGGGACCACCCTTCGATGCCCGCGTGGTGGCCGAGACTGCGCAGATTCACGAGCGGGCCGGTTTCGATCGCGTGCTGATCGGCTACTTCTCAGACGCACCCGATGGCTTCCTGATCGGCGCGCACGCGGCCTCCGTTACGGAGCGGCTCGGGTTCCTGCTCGCGCATCGCCCGGGGTTCGTGGCCCCCACGCTTGCGGCGCGCAAACTCGCAACACTCGATCAACTGTGTGGGGGGCGCCTGGCATGCCACCTGATCTCGGGTGGTAACGATGCCGACCAGGCCCGCGACGGTGACCACGTCGATCATGCCGGGCGCTATCGGCGCACCGAGGAATACGTGCAGATTCTCAAGCGCGTCTGGACGGAGCCGAATCCGTTCGATCACGCCGGTGAGTTCTATCGGTTCGAGCGCGCTTATTCGGACATACGATGTGCGCAGCAGCCCCGCATCCCCCTGTACGGCGGTGGCGGCTCCGACGCAGCCATCGCCTGCCTCGCACCCTACATCGATGTGTTCATGCTGTGGGGCGAGCCACTCGCGGAAACGAAGCAGTTCATGCAACGCGTCCGCAAGGCGGCGGGGAGCAACCGCATCACCTTCAGCGTATCGACGCGTCCAATCCTGGGTACGACCGAAGGCGAAGCCTGGGACCGTGCCCGCGACATTCTGGCGCGCATCAAGGCACGCGTCGGCGATCGCAAACCGAAGCGGCCGGAAAACGCCGGCTCCCAGCGGTTGCTCGATGCGGCCGCCGCAAAGGAAGTGCATGACACCTGCCTGTACACCGCACTCGCAGAGGCATCCGGCGCCCAGGGAAACTCCACGGCACTGGTCGGTACGCCGGAGACGGTCGCAGCTGCCATGGTCGCCTACTACGATCTCGGTGCGACGAGTCTCCTGATACGCGGCTACGATCCGCTCCCGGACGCTGTCGAGTACGGCGAGGAACTGATACCCCGTGTGCGCGCGCTGATCGCCGCGCGAGAGGCGAAGACATGACCGCATTGAAAGGCAAGACAGCACTCATCACCGGCGCCGGATCGGGGATCGGCCGCGCGACGGCCATGCGATTTCACACGGCGGGGGCAGCCGTCATGTGTGCGGACATCGATCACGCCGCCGCAGAAGACGCCGCCAACCACATCGGTCAGCTCGGCGGCAAAGCCGAGGCCATGCGCCTCGACGTGACCGATCGCGATGCGGTTCGGCAGGCGCTCGATGCAACCGCGGAATCCTTCGGTGCGCTCGACATCCTGTTCAACAACGCAGGCGTCGGTGGCGGCAACGACTGGCGCACCACACTCGGCGTCAATCTCGATGGGGTGTACAACGGGCTCTACTACGGCTGCGAACTGATGGCCAAACGCGGCGGTGGCGCGATCATCAACACCGCGTCGATCCTCGGGCTCGTCGGTGCCGCACCGCTGCCCGGTGGACCGCTCATGCCGACCGAGTACGGCATCGGCGCATACGCCGCAAGTAAGGGGGCCGTGGTGCAACTGACGCGGCAGTTCGCCGTCTCCTACGCCGCACGCAAGGTGCGCGTGAACGCAATCGCCCCCGGATACATCGTGACACCCATGACCGCGATGGTGCGGGAACTGCCTGAAGTGGAGCAGTTTCTCGTCGGCCTGCATCCGATGGGCCGGCTCGGCCAACCGGAGGAGATCGCCGCGGCGGCGGCATTTCTCGCCAGCGACGAAGCATCGTTCATCACTGGCGTCGTTCTGCCGGTGGACGGCGGCTATACGGCGCGTTAAGACTGTACGGGTTCAGCCACAACGGGAGGGAGCATGGCGCTGCAGAACATCACACCGGTCAACGATCAACTCGCGGACATCATCGTGCGCGCAAAGGAGCCGTGGATCGAAACCGAACCGGGAATGGCATGGATGAAGGTGCTGTGGAC
>JBFKCZ010000159.1:0-6358 GCA_041620035.1 Pseudomonadales bacterium | reverse complement strand
CGCTTCGCAACCTGGATGGGTGGCGATCGCGACGGTAACCCCAATGTCGTGGCGACCGTCACCAGCGAGGTGCTGATGCTCGCGCGATGGATGGCGGCGGATCTTCTGCTGCGCGACGTCGAAGAGCTGCATGCGGCGCTCTCGATGACCCGCGCGAGCCCGGAGCTGATCGCGCGGGTTGGTGACACGCACGAGCCGTACCGGGCGCTGCTGAAGTCGGTACGCGAGCGGCTGCGCCGTACCCGCGAGTGGGCGCAGTCGCTGACCCTCGCGCCACCCCACACCGCCGACGCGATCTACACCGACGGCAGCGAACTCACCGAGACGCTGCGCCTCTGCCATCGCTCGCTGATCGAGTGCGGCATGACTCAGATCGCCAACGGACCGCTCACGGATCTGCTCCGCCGCGTGGCATGTTTCGGCGTCCACCTCGTGAGCCTCGACATTCGCCAGAGCGCCGATCGCCACGTTCAGGTGCTGGACGAACTCACGCGGCACCTCGACATCGAGCACATGGGCAAGTTCTATGGCGCATGGAGCGAGGAAGCACGCCAGGAATTCCTGATCGCAGAGCTCGACAGCCGTCGCCCGCTCTTTCCGGCGCAGTGGCCATGCTCCGACGATGTCGCCGAGGTGCTCGCGACCTGTCGCGTCATTGCCTCCGGCAACGCCAGCGGCATCGCACAGTACGTGATCTCGATGGCCGCGGCGCCCAGCGACGTTCTCGCGGTGATACTGCTGCTGCGCGCGGCGGGTCTGACGCGGCCGCTGCCGGTGGTGCCGCTCTTCGAGACCGAAGCGGACCTCGATCACGCGCCGGCGACGATCGATGCGCTTCTGTCGCTTCCCTGGTATCGCGACTATTGCGGCGGTGCGCAGCGCGTGATGATCGGCTACTCCGATTCCGCCAAGGATGCGGGGCAACTCGCCGCAGCCTGGGCGCAATATCGCGCGCAGGAGCGCCTTTCCCAGGTGGCCGCGAACCACGGCGTACGGCTCAAGCTGTTCCACGGCCGCGGCGGTGCCATCGGTCGCGGCGGCGGCCCCTCTCACGAGGCCATTCGATCGCAGCCACCCGGTTCGGTCGCCGGCAGCCTGCGCGTTACCGAACAAGGCGAAATGATTCGGTTCAAGTTGGGCACGCCAGCGCTCGCGCTCGAGACGATGGAGCGCTACGTCTCCGCGGTGCTCGAAGCGACGTTGACCCCTCCGCCCGAGCCTGAACCTCTGTGGCGCGAACAGATGACTGCGTTGGCCGCCACGGCCCTCGGCGGTTACCGATCCGTGGTTCGTAAGGATCCGAAGTTCGTCGATCTCTTCCGCTCGCTCACACCGGAACGCGAACTCGGCATCCTCGCCCTCGGCAGCCGGCCCGCGCGGCGCCGACAAACGGCGGACGTCGAGAGCCTGCGCGCAATCCCCTGGGTGTTCGCCTGGACGCAGATTCGGCTCATGCTGCCGGCCTGGCTCGGCGCCGATGCCGCGCTGCCCGCAGCGGTGGCGAACGATCGCGAGCAACTGCAGACCATGCTCGATTCGTGGCCGTTCTTCCGCATGCAGATGGATATGCTGGAGATGGTGCTCGCCAAGGTGGAGCCGGAACTCGTGAAGTACTACGCTCGGCGCCTCACCGACACCGACCAGCAAACCGCGGTGGCTGCGCTGTGTGCCCGCGAACAGAAGCTCGTGAAGGCGTTGCTCGACCTGCGCGGCGCAAAGGAACTGCTGGCCCATGACCCAGGGCTGCGTGCATCGCTCATCGTCCGCAACACCTACCTCGACCCGTTGCACTTGCTGCAAGCGGAACTCATGGCGAGGTACCGGGCCAAGGGCGATGACGAGTCGGCCCGGGCGCTGAAAGTCACCATGGCGGGCATCGCGAGCGGATTGCGCAACACCGGTTGATGGCACGCAGCTCGAGCGATGAGCCGCTACTCCGATTGGGTGTATGCCCTCACCAGCCGATCGAGGAACTCGAGCCCCTCGTAGTACGACTGCACGAGCATGCGTTCGTCGCGGCCATGCGAACGAATGTCGTCGATGTCGGAAAAGAGTCCCGATACGCCGTACACCGGAATGCCGACCTGCCGAAAGAAGAGGCCGTCGGTGGCGCCGGTGCTCATCGCTGGCACGACCGCGACACCCGGCCACATCTCGCTCGTGATGTTGGCGATCGGCGCAATCACCGCCTCATCGAGCGGTGACGGCGGGCTCGGCTGCGCGGCCGCGACCGGCGTGATCGCAACGACCGGATCGGCGACGACTTCGGTCAGCATCTTCTGCACACTCGCCGGGGGCGTGCCGGGGAGAATGCGGCAGTTCACCGTCGCGCGAGCGCGCTGGGGCAAGGCGTTCTCCGCATGGCCCGCTTCGAGCCGGGTCGCCACGCATGTCGTCCGCAGTCGGGCGTTGTAGGCGGGAATGGCGCGCGCATAGGCGAGACTGTCGGCATCGGGCGGCTGATGCAGCAGCCCGCGCAGGAAGTCGTCGTCCGGTGGATCGAGCGTGGCCGCGGTCTGACGGAAGTACGCACGCGTTACCTCGTTCAGTTCCACGGGAAACTCGAGAGCCGCGATGCGCGTCAGCGCGGCGGCGAGCTGATAGATCGCGTTGTCCGCCCGGGGCACCGAACTATGGCCGCCGGGGTTGGTCACTTCCAGGATGTAGCTCTGGAATACTTTCTCCGCCGCCTGCACGGTGTTCGCGAATCGAACCCCGCCCCGCATCATGCCGCCGCCGCCCTCGTTCAACACGAATGCCGCGTTGACGAGATTGCGATGATTGGCGAGCAGGAATTGCACACCGTTGTTCGGCCCACCTTCCTCGTCCGCCGTGAGCGCCACGATGATGTCGCGATTCGGCGCGTAGCCTTCCTGCTTCATGCGCACGAGATTCGCGATCCAGATCGACGCCATGGCTTTGTCGTCGGCCGTGCCGCGACCATAGAAGTAGCCGTCTTTCTCGATGAACTCGAAAGGCGGCAGGGACCAATCCTCCGGATTGGCCTCGACCACGTCGAGATGGGCCAGGAGCAGAATCGGTTTGGCCGTCGGCGCTGCCGATCGATATCGCGCCACGAGGTTGCCCTTGCGCGGCACCGGCGTGATCACCTGCACGTCCGCCGGTGGGAATCCGGCAGCCAGGAGCCGCGCGGCCATGGCCTGCGCCGCCGCGGTGCTGTCACCGACGGAGTGGGTGGTGTTGATCTCCACCAACTCCTCGTAGATGGTCCGGGCCATCGCTTGGTGGGCCGAAAGCTCGGCAGCGGACGATTCGATGGACGCGGCAACGAGCAGCGCCGCGCACAGTGCGTGTTTCATTTCAACGGTCTCAGGTTCAACCCAGGTTCAGTAGATCGGCCTTGGCCCGCGGCTTGCGGCCCAGTGCGAGTTCCGGCGGCAGCGTGTCGGGTAGATCGCCTTCCGGCCGCTGCGGGCTCGAATAATAGCCGAGCGCGTAGTTTCCCATCGTGTAGCCGAGTAACTCCTGGAGATCCTCCGGCAGCGTGCGCGCGATCTCCGGCGGGCACGACAGGAACTGGTTCTCTTCCTGACGCAGCCATGACAGACAGTACGTGATGTTCATGCCGAGCCGCGGTGCTGCGCTGCGATTCTCCCCGCCGCTGTGAATGACGGAGCCGGTGTAGAACAGCACCGAACCTCGCTTCATGGTCGCCTGACAGATCTCGTCCTTGTTCGCGCGCTGCTCGTCGGGCCACTGGTGGCTGCCAGGCACTACCCTTGTCGCGCCATTCTCCTGCGTGAAGTCGGTGAGCGCCCAAATCGTGTTGAGCTGCGGTTCGATACTGCGTGGCAGATAGCCGCCCCATGCCAGGCGATCACGGTGCAGCGTCTGCGCGCCCTGACCCGGATGGATTTCGATGAGCTGCGTCAGGTGCAACTGAATCCGCTGGGCGTTGCGCAGCAGAAAAGACTCGGACGCTGCGATCACCAGCGGATTCATCACCGCTTCGCGACAGGCGGGCGATCGTGCGACCAGGGCGCCGGTGCGCTTGGTCTGCCGACCCGTGAAATCGTCGCGGCCGACGCCGGACGCCGCGAGGTAGGGAGCCACTTCCGCGTCGATGCGCCGCCCGAGTTCAGCCGTGAGCAAGTCGGCCACGATCACCGCGCCATCGCGGTCCAGGGCCGCAACGACATCCGCGGCGGTTGCAGTCGGTGGCAATGTCGTGAGACCAGTCATGCATTCCTCCCGAATTCGTCGATGTCCGACGGTCGACCGTGGGAGCGCTCGCGCCAGAAGGAGGGTATCGCAAAAGTCATCGGGATCACTGTGGGAGCGCCCTTGGGCGCGAACGAACGTAAGGAAATCGTTGATCTATTCGCGGGCGAGCCCGCTCCCACAAGCTCCGTTCTGATTTTAGCGACGCCCTCACAAGGGCGCTCCCACAGCGGCTCCCACAATCTCCATGAATGCGGGCAGTATACGCCACTACCCCTTGGGTCGGAGCGCACGCATGTTCACGCTACATCCACGTCTGGCCGCCGATTGTTTCGATCTGGGTGCCTTGTCCTTGTGTCAGCTCCTCCTCATGAACGACGAGCGATTTCCCTGGTGCATTCTGGTGCCCCGATTGCCGAACCTGCGCGACCTGCACGACGTACCGCGCCAACACCGCGAAACGCTCTTCGACGAAATAGAACGCGTGTCCGATGCGCTCATGCGAATCGGCAATGCCACGAAGATGAACGTGGCAGCCCTCGGCAACGTCGTACCTCAACTGCACATCCACGTGATTGCCCGTACGGCGACCGACGCGGCATGGCCCGGGCCCGTGTGGGGCGTTGGCACCGCCGCGCCATATGCGGACGCTGCACCACGTACGCAAGCATTGCGCGCAGCGCTAGGAATCTAGGCCTCTCACCGACGATGGACGAGACCGTGGCAGTCGACGCAATACTGATCGGCTTAGTGGGCGGCTGCGTCATCCTGTGCGTGCTGATGACTTCCCTGCTCGCTCGCACGCGGATTCCTCCGTTGGTCGGTTTCATCGCCATCGGCTTCGCGCTGCGCCTCATCGACACACAGATTCCGTTCCTCTCCGAGCCGATATTGCATGCGCTCCGATTCATGGCCGATCTCGGCATCGTGGCGCTCTTATTCGCGATCGGCCTCGAGAGTCACCCGTCGGCGCTGGCGGCACGACTACCCAAGGCCGTGGCCATCTGGTTCGGCGAATTCGTCATCGCCGCGGTTGTCGGATTCGCGGGGGCGTACTGGCTGCTCGATGTCGGATTGATGGCGGCGCTCGTCGTCGCCGCGGCCTTGTCGGCAACCAGCGTCGGCGTTGCCGTTGCGGCCTGGAAATCCGAAGGCTCGCTCGACTCGAGTAACGGCGACTTACTCGTGGACGTCGCCGAACTCGACGACGTCTCGGCGATCGCACTCATGGCCGTTCTGTTTGCCGTTGGTCCGTTGTTGATCGGCGGTGATGGTGGTGACCTGACATTGCGTACGGCGCAGACACTGGCCGCATTCGCGCTGAAGCTCGGCATATTCCTGGCCATCTGTTTCCTCTTCGCGCAGTACGGCGAGCGCCACGTCACCGCCTTCGGCAATGGCCTGCGCGAACGGCCCCAACGCATGCTGATCGTCGCCGGCGTTGGATTCCTGATCGCTGCGCTCGCCGGCATGATCGGCTTCTCGCTGGCGATCGGCGCGCTGGCGGCAGGCTTGGTGTTCAGTCGTGATCCCGAGGCTGTGAAGACCGAAACTTCGTTCAACGACATCTCGAGTTTCGTCACGCCATTCTTCTTCATCGGATTGGGACTGCAGATCGATCCCGGGTCGCTCGAGCACGCATGGCTGCCGGGTCTGCTGCTGACCGGCGTAGCCATTGCCGGAAAGCTGATCGGCACATACGCGCCGGCGCGCATCCTGCTCGGCGCAAGCGGCGCGACCTTGCTGGCGGTGAGCATGGTGCCCAGGGCGGAGATCACCATGGTCATCATGGATCAGGGCCGTTCTCTGATCGGCGGTGCCGACTGGCTGTACTCCGCCATGGTCATGGTCACGGCGATCACGACGCTCGCGGCACCGATCGCTCTCGCGCCGCTCCTGCGACGCTGGCCGCAACGGGCCTCGTCAGTCTGAGGATTCGTGCCGCCGGGTCGGCGAGGTGCGCTAGACTGGCGACCAACTGCAAGGACAAGGAAAGACAAAGTGACCCGACCACTTACTCTCACTCTATTGCTGATGCTCGCCGGCATGGCGACAGCGAGTTCAGAGCACCTGCAATCGATTCTCGCCGGTGATCATCGCAGTGAATCGAACAAGGCGCGCGATGCGCACCGGCATCCCGCGGAGACCCTCGCCTTCTTCGGCGTGAGCAGGGATT
>JBFKCZ010000158.1:0-6359 GCA_041620035.1 Pseudomonadales bacterium | reverse complement strand
GTTGCCGCAAGGTCGTTAACGTATCGTCGGTGTCGGGCACACAGGGCAGTGCGACCCAGATCGCGTACTCGGCCGGCAAGGCCGCGGTGGTCGGCCTGACCAAGACGCTGGCGAAAGAGTGGGGTCGCTACAACGTCACCGTCAATTGTGTCGCATTCGGACACATCGAAACGCGGCTGACTCAACCCTACGACGAGGAACCGCCGCGCATCGACGTCGCGGGTCGCGACTATCGTGTTGGCCTCACGGCGCGCCAGATCGAAGCGGTCAAAGCGGGCACACCGCTCGGGCGCAGCGGCCAGCCGGAAGACGGTGCGGGTGCCATCTACCTGTTCTGCATTCCGCCGTCCGACTACGTCAGCGGGCAAGTGCTGACCTGTGCGGGCGGCGCGTGAAACTTGCACACCGGCACAGGGTCTTACCGCACGACAGCTCAAAGCACGGCTGATCGACCTGTTCTGCGACCCTGTGGAGACGAAGATGACGAGGCGACTGTGTGTGTTGCTGATGTCGGCGGCGCTGCTCGCGACCAACGCGATGGCTGCAACATCCAACGAACCCGAGACCAAGGAATCGACGAACGAGGAACCGAAGGCGGTTCGCTGCATCGATCTGAAGCGAATCAAGACCAGCGAGATTCTCGGCAGCCAGCACATCGTGTTCGAGATGTCGAATCGCGAGCGGTACATGAGCACGCTGAGTCACCCATGTCCGGGCATGCGGCCAAACACGCCATACCTCCTGCGTCCGAGTACTGGCCGATTGTGTGATCTCGACATCATCACCATGCTCAACAGCACCGGTTTCGGGTTCATGCCGGGTGCGTCGTGCGGCCTCGGACCCTTCGAGCCGGTCAGCGCCGAGCAGGTGGAAATGGTGAAACGGGCGATCGCAACGAGAGTGCCCGGCAACTGATGCCTCGGCTCGTGACTGTGCACCAGCGCACGGCGTGACAGGACCAGTCTTCTAAACTCGGGTACTTCGAAGTCGAAGCAGAAGTCCCGACCATGAAAATTGCCCTTGCAGCACACGTTGCGCTTGCCAGTGGAATGCTGCTGACGGTGGAAGCCGCTGCGGATTCCGTATTCGGCGTCTACGCCGGTGCGAGCGCCTGGCAGCAGGAGGCGGCGGGTGATGTTGCGAGCTTTGGCGCGGCCATCGACGTGGAAGACGACCTCGGGCTGGGTGATGAGCAGAACAACGTCTACTTTCTGGCGCTCGAGCACGGCGTACCCGTGCTGCCGAACGTCCGTTTTCAGTACCTCGACATTGAGCTCGCCGGCGCGAATACCCTGACGCGCGACATCGAGTTCAACGGGGTGACCTTTCCAGTCTCGACATCGGTGACATCCGCGATCGACGCGAAACAGACCAACGCGGTGCTGTACTACGAGGTGCTCGACAACGTCGTTTCTCTCGATCTCGGGCTCGACGTGCGTTACCTGGACGGTCGGACCGATGTGAACTCCGAGTTCGAGACCTCGGGCGTCGACTTCCAGATAGTGGTACCACTGCCGTACGTGCGCGCGCGCATCGACCTGCCGCTGACCGGCCTGTGGCTGAGCGGCGAAGTCAGCGGTGTCACCTACAGCGGTGACAGCCTGTACGACGCCGACGTTGCGCTCGGCTGGGAATCGCCCATAGGCCTCGGTGTGCAGGCGGGCTACCGCATGTTCCGATTGGATGTCGGGAATTTCGACGACGTCGATCAACTCGATGTCTCGATCGCGGGTCCCTACGCCGGCATCAACTTCCACTTCTGAGTTCTACCCGCGCCCTGTGTGGGCAGGGTCGGGCATTCACCTTATGATGCGTCCGGACGCGGCGATCTTCGGATAGCCGTCGCGTCCAATCCGTACGGATCTTCTGGGGGAATGCATGGCCGGGTTGAAGCGGGTCCTCGTAGCCAATCGAGGCGAAATCGCCATTCGCATCGCGAAGGCAGCATCGGCGCTCGGCATGGAGTCCGTTGCCGTGTTTCCGGCCATCGATGCCTTGTCCCTGCACACGCGATTCACCACGCGCGCCGTCGAGATCCCGGGTACAGCCGTCGATGCCTACCTGAACGGCGCTGCGCTCATCGATGTGGCGCGACGCACGAACTGCGACTGCATTCATCCCGGCTATGGCTTCGTTGCGGAGAACGCCGATTTCGCGGCGCTGTGCGAGCGCGAAGGCTTGATCTTCGTTGGACCTTCGCCCGACGCATTGCGTCTGTTCGGCGACAAGGTCGCCGCGCGCGACCTCGCGCAGTCCCTCGACATTCCCGTGGTTCCGGGTGGCAAACGGGTGGGTAGTGCGCCCCAAGCGACAGACGTCGCGATCTCGCTCGGCTTTCCCGTCATGCTGAAGGCCGCGGCTGGCGGCGGCGGCCGTGGTATGCGCACGGTGACGAATGCCGAGGAGATGGCGGAAGCGTTCGATCGCTGCCGGAGCGAAGCGAAGGCGGCCTTCGGTGATGGCAGCCTGTTCGTCGAGAAGCTCGTCGTGCGGCCGCGGCACATCGAAGTTCAGGTGCTGGCGGATCGAAGCGGGCAAACCGTTCACCTCTTCGAACGCGACTGCTCGGTGCAGCTGCGCAATCAGAAGGTCATCGAGATCGCGCCGGCGCCGAACCTCGATCCGGCACTGCGGGCCAGAATCCTCGCCGATGCGATCCGACTCGTGCGGGCAGCGAACTACGTGAATGCGGGTACCGTCGAGTTCCTCGTCACACCGGAGTCGGGCGAGTACTTCTTCATCGAGTGCAACCCGCGCATCCAGGTGGAGCACACGGTGTCGGAGGCGGTGACCGGCGTCGACCTCGTGGAAACCCAGTTCCGGATTGCCGGAGGCGCAACGCTTCAGTCGCTGGGTCTCGATAGTCAAAACGCCATCCGCGCGCCGCGGGGCTTTGCTGTGCAGTGTCGGGTTGTCGCCCAGGGTGCCGGCGCGATCACCGCATACAAGGAACCCTCGGGTCCCGGGGTGCGCGTCGATGCCTGCGGCTATGCGGGCTATGCGCCGCCGCCGCAATTCGATCCGCTGTTTGCAAAGGTCATCGGCACTTCGAACTCGAGCGCCAGCTTCGAGTCGGCGCTCGATCGCACGCTCGGCGCGTTGAACGAGTTTCACGTCGTTGGGTTGCCCAACAATCTGGGTCAGCTGCGACGCATGCTGGCGAGCCCCACGCTACGAAGCGGTGACGCTCGAACGACGCTGCTGAACGATGAGCCGGAACTGCTGAAGGGAGCGCCGGGAAAGAGCAGCGGCGCGCTCGCGCTGCTCGAACAACAGTCCAAGGGAGTAGGCCCTGGTACGACGACAACGAACGGCTTCGGCAACGCCGGTCTCGACGTGCCGGAGGGCCGGCAGGGCGTGGAAGTGCCCATGGCGGGTGCGATCATCGCCGTGCAGGTGCGTGCGGGCAGCCGTGTCGCGGTCGGCGAGGCGCTGATGGTGATCAGCGCCATGAAGATGGAAACGGAAGTGGTGGCGCCCTGCGCGGGTGTGATCGACGAACTGATGCCGTTGCAGGTTGGCGATCAGGTGAGCGCGGGGCAGGTCGTTGCGCTCCTGACCCCGGATCGATCTGCCACCGCAATGGCCGCGCAGCTGACCGCGGAACACAGTTGGGCGCCTTTGTTCGAGGAAACGAAGACGTTGCAGGCCCTGGCCAACAAGCGCCTCGCGCCCGGGTCGGACGATCCCGGTGTGGTGCGTCAGCGCAGCCGCGGCAAACTCACCTGCCGCGAGCGCATCGATCTCCTGCTGGATGAAGGTAGCTTCAGGGAGATCGGCAGCATTGCCGGCTTCGCGTCCTATGACGAGAACGGCGCCATCGACGACTTCACACCGGCAAACCATGTGGGTGGCCTGGGAAGGATCGCGAGTCGCCAGGCTGTGGTGTGCGCCGACGACTTCACGTCCCGCGGCGGCCACGCCGACGGCGCGATCGGTGCCAAGAGCGGTTATCTCGATCGTCTGTCGATCGAGCTCGCATGCCCTTCCGTCAGATTGCTCGATGGATCGTCCGGTGGTGGCAGTGTGGCGGCTATGGTTCCTCAGCAGAAGTCCGAGGGCGAAAGCAAGGCGAAGGAGAGTTCTGGCGCGATCAAGGCGGGCCGTCCCCGGGTTGCCGGTGGCGGCGGATCGTTCCTCCCCGGACATCTCGGCAGCACGATGTACACGGAGCAGTTGTGCACGGTGCCGGTCGTCAACCTGCTACTCGGCAGCGTGGTCGGCATTGGTGCCGCGAAGGCGGTACTCGGCCATTTCTCCGTCATGGTGAAGGACATCGCGCAATTGTTCGTCGCCGGTCCACCGGTGGTGTCGCATGCCATGGGCTATGACATCACCAAAGAAGATCTCGGCGGGTGGCACATCCACTGCACCAATGGATCGGTCGACAACCTCGCCGACACCGAAGCCGAAGCCATGCAGATGGCGCGACGCTTCCTGTCGTACCTGCCATCGAGCGTGTACGACACACCACCGGTGCTGCCTTGCTCCGATCCCGTCGATCGTGCGGAGGAAGAGTTGTTCACGCTGATCCCGCGCAAGCGAACGACCACCTTCGACATCCGCAAAGCGATTCGACTCATGGCCGACTCGGACTCGTTCTTCGAGATTGGCTCGCTATGGGGTACCGATCAGGTGACCGGGTTCGCACGGTTCAATGGTCATCCTGTTGGCGTCATCGCATCCGACAGCCGGCACGTGAACGGTGGTGCACTCACCGCCGATGGCTGCGACAAACTGAAGCGACACCTGGACGTTTGCGATCTGTTTCACCTGCCGGTGCTGAACCTGGTCGACAACCCCGGCTTCGCAGTCGGTCTCGAACACGAAATCCGCGGCACGATCCGCAAGGGCGGCGAATGGATGGTCGCCTTCGCCCAGTTGTCGGTGCCGCTGTTCACCGTTGTCATGCGCCGCAGCTTCGGTGTGGCCGGCAACAACTACGCGACACCACGCTCGGCGCCATCGATGCGGGTCGTGTGGCCCGCGGCGGATGTCGGTGGCATTCCGCCCGAAGGTGGCATCGAGGCGGCGTACAAGCGGCAGCTCGCGGAAGCAGAAGACCCGGCTGCGCTGCGCGCCGAGTTGTATGCGCGTATCGAAAGTGCCCGCGGTCCGATCGGGCCGCTGAATCGCTTTCAGATGGAAGAGATGATCGATCCCAGGATCACGCGACGTTGCATCTGCGAGTGGATCGAAACGGCGTATCGCATCGTCACGCAACCCGCGCGTCTGAAGCCGCGCGACATTCAGTTCCGGCCATGACCGGCCAGATGATCTGTCGGAAGGAGTAAGCCATGCAGGATTTCGAAGGTAAGACTGCGGTCGTCACCGGTGCCGCCAGCGGCATTGGCAAGGCGCTGGCAGAGCGTTTCGCGCAGGCACGAATGCAAGTGGTGCTCGCCGACATTGAAAAAGATGCGCTCGAGCGCGTGGTGAAGGAATTCGAAGAACGGCAATTCCGGGTCATCGGCGTGGTGGTGAACACCATGGTGCGCGATTCGGTTCAGGCACTGGCCGAGCGCGCGATTGCGGAGTTCGGCAAGGTGCACGTGCTCTGCAACAACGCGGGTGTCGCGAGCGCAAACGAGGGAATGAAGGGGGTGTGGGAGATCCCGGACGAAGACTGGCAGTGGGTGATGGGTGTCAACTTCTGGGGCGTGCTGTACGGTCTGCAGGCCTTCGTGCCGCACATGCTGGCCCACGGCGAATCGGGTCACATCGTCAACACCGCATCGCTCGCGGGCGTGTTGCCGGGTGGTGGTCCTTACGGTGTCAGTAAGCATGGCGTACTCGCGCTGACGGAGGGCCTGCAGCGCGACCTGAAGGCACGCAACGCGAGCATTTCGGCGTCGGTGCTGTGTCCGGGGTTCGTGAACACCCAGATCTTCGATGCGGAGCGCCACCGACCGGCGGAAGTCGCGAGGCGCGGGGCACCGCCACCGGCCGCGATGCGCGAGATCGGCAAGGCGATGCTCGCGCAGGGCAAGCAGCCCGAGGAGATTGCCGAGATCGTGTTCGAGTCCGTCGCCAACGATCGCTTCTACATCCTGCCGCATCCGGCCTGGGACTCGGTGGTGCGGCAGCGCGTGGAACACGTTCTTGCGCGCGGGGCACCTATGACGATGGATATCGACGAGATCGCGCGCCGGCGCGCAAAAGGCGAACAGTTCTGACCCAACGCGCCGGGCGTCGCGTTTGCTCGCGCCGCGGGAAAGCCACGTGACATCGATCACTCCGGAACGAGCCCGGCGCATCCTGCGCCTGGGTCTGCCGATCATGGGTGGCATGTCGGCCTATACGGTACTCGAACTGGTCGATCTGCTGTTCATCGGCTATCTCGGCACCGTTGCGCTCGC
>JBFKCZ010000157.1:0-6364 GCA_041620035.1 Pseudomonadales bacterium | reverse complement strand
TGAAGTACGTGAAGCGCCGTTGGACCAACAGCGATCGCAGCATGATGCGCTGCGCGGCCTCGTTCGTCTGCAACCCGAACACGGTGGGTTCGCGGTAGGCGCGCAGGGTGTCGCGCTTGCCCGTGAAGATCACATCGGGGCGCTCGAAATGGCCACGCAGCATCCAGGAATGATTGACCCGGAACACCGCATCACAGCGCACGTCCGCGAGACTCGGGTCTTCACTGGAGGGGCCATTGCCCAGACAGAGAATCGATGAAGGCGTGCCCAATTGCCCGGCAAGTTGCGACAGGGAGTCGATCTCCCGGAAGCGACGCCGGAGCAGGCGATGTGCGCCCGCCATCACCCGCGCCTCCACATTGGCTGCGAGCTTGCCCGGCGCGCGCGCGCTCACGAGCAGGGGCTTCAGCCGCTCGAGGTATTCGCCATCGGTCGCATCGACCGCGACCGCTGCCGGAGCGACATGGCTCAGACCGGGCGCGCCGCGCTCCGCGGCCGTGACCGCACAGAGCGCGACGTGGCGAGCGATGTCGATCAGCACACCCCGCGGTGGACCGACGCAGACGAGCGGTATGCCCGACTGCCGCGCGACGTCGAACAGGCGCAGCGAAACGCCGGGATCCCCCGCCACCACGATCGCCTGCACCTTCAGGCGTCGCAGATACCAGCGAATGACCCGTGTGACCGCGAACGGCGCAGCGGCTGCGATGAAGCGTTGATCGATCAACGCAGCTTCGTTCGCCACCTGGTAGAGATTGAGGCGCGGAAATTCAGCCTTCAGCACATCGGCCAGGCGGTTCAGCCGCGCACTCGGTGCGCCCACCACGAGAACGCCGCGGCTCGGCGGCACCGGATGCAGCCCCAGGCGCCACGCGAACGTGCCCAGTCCTGTCACGGCGCGTCGATGACGACGCTACCGCACCGGGCTCGTCGATCGAAATGTGGGTCGCGGTGCACGCGGTCTTCCAAGCGCGGTCTTCCAAGGAGGGGCCGGGAGGCCGGAATGTTACCCGCAACCCAACTCGGGCCGCGACCCGGTAAACTACGCGCCAACTCGGGCCATGAACCGGACGATGTCTCTACAGCACATGCTCGAACGCGCGGGGAGACTGCTGCCAGGCGGGCGGCGTTACCCCATCGAACGTCGCATCCGCGGCTGGCTCGAAGCGGGACGACTCGAACGCGCGGACGCCGTCATCGTTTCGTTCGGCAAGAGCGGTCGAACCTGGGTGCGCGTGATGATCTCGCGGCTCTATCAGCAGCAGTACGGTCTGCCGGAGGGCAGCCTCATCGAGTTCTCCAACTTCCACGACAAGCATGCCGCGATTCCGCGCATCCTCTTCACCCACGACAACTACCTGCGGCACTACACGCGTCATGGCGCCGCCAAATCGGCATACGCGGCCAAGCCCGTGATCGTGCTGGTGCGCCATCCGGCCGACATCACCATGTCGCAGTACTTCCAGTGGAAGCACCGGATGCGTGCCCACAAGGTCGCGCTCAACGACTATCCGCGTCAGACGGAGGATCTCTCGCCCTTCGAATTCATGACCGGTGCGAGCGGTCTGCCGAAGGTCAATCGCTGGTTGAACGAATGGGCCGCAGCACTCGATCTGCTGCCCAATGTGCTGGTAGTGCGTTATGAGGATCTCCGCGCAGACACGACAGCCGAATTCAGACGTATGGCGGACTTCCTCGGCGCCAACGCGAGCGATGTGCAGATCGCAGACGCCGTGGAGTGGGCGCGCTTCGACAACATGCGGCAGCGTGAATCGGAGGCCTCATCCGACAGCGGCCGCCTCACGGCCGGCGACGTCGCCAACCCGGATTCCTACAAGACCCGGCGCGCGAAGGTCGGCGGCTTCACCGACTACTTCGATGACGAACAGCTCCGGGTGATCGAAGAGATGATTACTTCTACGCTCGACCCCCGATTCAAATACGGCACCCCGACGCCCGCGAAGGAGGCTGCGACGTGAACCACTGCGTCTTCATTCACAGTAATCCGAAACAGATCGTAGGCGCACTGGTTGCCGAGCACGCGCTGCGTCGAGGTTCCCGCAACAACGAAAAGTTCGACGTGAAGATCATCAACACCGTCGATTTTCCGTTCCTTGCGGCACACGAAGGTCAGATGTATCTGCGCGACGGTGTGGAACGCGTCTGGCTGAACGACGACCTCCAATCCTTCACGCCGCTGCGCTTCATGCCCCCCGAGCTGATGGGCTACGAAGGTCGCGCGATCATCATCGATCCGGACATATTCGCCGTTGCCGACATCTGGGAACTGCTGAGCCGCGACATGCAGGGCAAGGCCATCTACTGCCGGTGGCGATCCGGTACCAAGGGCCTGGTCGACCAGTGCATGGCATCGAGCGTGATGCTGCTCGATTGCGCGAAACTCACGCACTGGCACTGCGAGGCGCAGTTCCATTCCATGTTCGAAGGCAAGCTCGACTACCACGACTGGGTGTGTCTGAAGAACGAAGACCGCGACACCATCGGACAGCTCGAAAACGAGTGGAACGATTTCGACAAGCTCACCGCGCGCACGAAGATGCTGCACACGACGCGACGCAAGACGCAGCCATGGAAGACCGGCTTACCCGTGGATTGGCGCATCGCGGAGCGCTTCCGTCTGTTTCCACCCATCGGCTGGCTGATGCGGGCGAGGCGCCGGCTGTTCGGCGAATACGCGTTCCTCGGCAACTACAAGGAACATCCCGACAAGAATCAGGAAGTGCTGTTCTTCGGCCTGTTACGTGAGTGTCTGGAAGCGGGCACGGTGACCGAGGACATGTTGCGCGCGGAAATGGGCGCCAACCACGTGCGCCACGACGCCTTCGAAGTGCTGGAGCGCACACCTGACCTGGCACCGCCGGGCCGACCACCGTTGCAACTGGCCGGCTGATGCGGCACCTGCGAACCGTACTTCTGCTTTGCACCGCTCACCTGGTCGGTGCAGCCCACGGCGCGACCCCGGCGTATACGCCCGACCCTGTCGGCCGCCTCAGCGCCTACATCGCGGTGGACACGACCAACCCACCCGGCAACGAAAGCCGGGGTGCCGCGTTCTTCGCCGCGATCTTCGATGCCGCCGGTATTCCCTACCGCACGGTGGAGTCGGCTCCCGGCCGGGGCAACATCTGGGCACGACTCGAAGGTGGCAGCGAGCCTGCCATCGTGCTGCTCAATCACATGGACGTCGTACCACCTGACCGGCGCTACTGGACGGAAGATCCGTTCGGTGGCGTGATCAAGGACGGCTACCTGTACGGCCGCGGCGCCCTCGACATGAAGGGGCTCGCCATTGCACAGCTCGAGGCGTTTCTGGCCCTGCACGCGAGTGGTCGCAAGCTCAATCGCGACGTGATCTTCGTGGCCACGGCAGACGAAGAAGCGGGCGGCAGCATGGGCGCCGGCTGGCTGGCCACCAATCACTTCGAGATCTTCGAGGGCGTCGGCTATCTCCTGAACGAAGGCGGCGGCGGTCGGCCCTACGGCGAGCAGATCGTTTTCGCCGTGGGCGTGGCCGAGAAAGTGCCGCTGTGGTTGCGGATCACGGCGCGGGGTCAGTCCGGCCACGGCTCGATACCGCGCACCGAGACCGCGGTGACGCGCCTGCTCCGTGCCGGTTCGCGACTCGCGGAAACCGAATTTCCCGCGCGGGTCATTCCCGCCACACAAACGGCCCTGGCCGGCATCGCGCAGTTCCAGTCGGCGGAGTTCGCACCGCGGTACGCCGCCATCGCCGAGGCGGTCAACGATCCCGAGTTCCTGCTCAAGCTCAAGGCGATGGAACCGGGCCACGCCGCCCTGCTGCGCAACACCTGCTCGGTGACGCGCCTGGAAGCGAGCACGAAAGTGAACGTGATCCCGCCCGAAGCGGCCATGGAAGTCGACTGCCGGCTCCTGCCCGACCAGGACCCCGATGCGTTCATCGCCGATCTGAAGGTGCTGCTTGCCGATCCGACACTCAGCTTCGAGAAGATTCTCTCCTTCGGTGCAGCGGCCAGTCCGATCGACACGCCGCTCTATGCACTCATCGAGACGCTTGCCAAAGAAGCATTCCCGGGATCGATCGTGATCCCGAGTGTGGCCACGGGCTTCACCGACAGCCACTTCTTCCGTGAGCGCGGTATCAGTAGTTACGGCGCCAGCTTCTTCGTCGGCGATGAGGCCGAGTCGCGCCGCGTGCACGGCAACGATGAGCGCATCGCGGTGAGTGCCCTCGAGCGCGGCACCGAACTGCTCACCGAACTGCTGCGGCGGTTCACGACCAGCGCGACCGATTGAGGGCGTCGCTAAAGCCATCGGAGCAACTGTGGGAGCGCCCTTGGGCGCGAAGGGATCCAAGAAATCAATGAGTTCGCGGGCAAGCCCGCTCCCACAGGTGCCTTCGATGACTCTTGCGACACCCTCCGCGGGTAGATGCGCGGCGCCTCAGAACAAGGCCTTCACCGCCGCTACCGCCCGCGCCAGGTCTTCTTCATGCAGCCGCGAACCCGTGAGTTCAGTCTTGCCGGCGTCGCCGAGTCGACGCACTGCACCGGTGGCGAGGAGTTCGCGGTGCAGCGATTGCGGATCCCGGCGCATGCGGTGCGGCCCGACGGCCAGGGCCAATCGATGCACCAGCGGTCGCCAGCGCCAGGCCGTTGTGTCCCGCCAGGAGAGCTCACCTCCGAGCGGATCGTGGAGGTAGACGACGGAACCGCTGGCCAACGCTTCGCTCAGCATGGATAGGCTGTCTGCGGTAACCACCAGCTGGTCGGCCAGCACGAGCGTGGCGCGGTAGGGATTGGAACTCGACGCGGCGTAGTCGTGTACGACCGCCGCCGAGTGTTTGAGCCTTTCATTCAAACAAGCAATGAGGCGGTGCGGTGTGCGCGCACTGCTCGTCACCACCATCGTGCCACCGGTGCGCGCCGCGAGCGCATTCAGCTCGGACGCGAACGCTTCACACCGCACCTGCGTCCATACCCACGGGCCGCTGTTGCCGCCCACCAGCACGCCAGTCAAGGGTTTCGGCAGGCCGGCCAACTGCCGATGCCATGGGTCCCCTTCCTTCGAGACGGGAGGCTCCACCAGCGGCAGTCGATTCACGATCACGTTTTCCGAGGCGGCCAACCCATACTGGCGGCTCGAGATGACGAGATCGAAGTGCCGCGGGTGCGACCAGGGCCGGCCGAGGTGCACGATGCGCGTGCGCCCGTTCGACTGCTGTTTCACCCACCGCGCCGGCAGCTCGTTGCGACGTCCCGCGGTGAGCAGCAGGTCGGGCCATGGCTCACGCATCGTATCGGACGTGCGGAGATTGACGCCCAGAACGTTCGGCCACGGGCACGCGTGCAGCAGCAACTCGAAGCGTCGGAACCACAACTGTTTGACCTCGAACGGCCAGGCCAGCGCGTGAGTCAGCGCGCGCATCTGCGCGTAGTCGCCCGCCTTCGCGCCCTTCAGAATCCAGATGTGTGGAGCGCCGCTACCATTCGACATGTCGTCTCCCGCGGGTCACGGCCCGTTTCGGAACTGTTCGCGGCGCTTGCGCCACTTGTGCGGAGCTTCCCCGGGAGATGATCGCACGCGTGAATGTTTCCGACTAAACTCGCCGGCAACCGAACGACGCCGGCAGGTGTAGAGCGCCGAATTATGGAGGAGCCCCGAAAGCGATGTCACGGCCCTCCGCCGGTACGATGAAAGCCGCCGACAGATTCATGGTGGCGAGTTGATCGTCGATCGCTACATCGTCCGGCTCGTTGCACTCCCCACGCTGTTTGGATTCGCCCTGCTGATTCTGCTCGTCACGGCGTTCAACGCCGCAACGCTGCTGCGCGATGCCGCGTTCGCACGCATCCCGCTCGACCACGTGCTCTCGATGGTGCTCCTGCGCGATGTGACTGCCGCGGAAGTACTGCTGCCGACCGCGCTCTACTTCGGCATTCTCACCACAATGAATCAATGGCATCGCGATCGGGAGGCGTTCGTCATGTATGGAGCGGGCGTCGCGCCGGCCCGTGCCGCCCGGCCCATCTGGTTACTGAGCATCGTCGCGAGCCTCTTGGTCGCGCTCCTGTCCCTCTGGGCGCGGCCGTGGGCCTACGGCGAGGGCTACCGCCTCGACGCCGCGGTGGATCAGCTGTCGGCGGCTGCAATGCAACCCGATCGGTTCTATGCCTTCGCAGACGACACCGTCCTCTCCGCGCGCGAGATCGACCGTGCCTCGGACACGATGCGGGGTGTATTCGTCCACAACCGGCAAGCATCCGGCGTGCGCATCATCCGTGCACAGTCCGGGCAGATCCTGCCGGCGGACGAGAAGGCGCCCCACCGCATCGAACTCATCGACGGCGTGAGCCAGTGGATC
>JBFKCZ010000156.1:0-6368 GCA_041620035.1 Pseudomonadales bacterium | reverse complement strand
CGTCCTTCAGGCTGCCTGCACTGACGGCGGCGAACGGCATCGAACACACTGGAGCACATGATGCGCTCGTGGATGTGCGCGCGACGGTGGCGCTGGCGAAACTCTTGCGCGAGCGACAGCCGCGACTGTTCGACTACTACTTTGGAATGCGCAGCAAGAAGAGTGTGGCCCGAATGCTCTCGATTGCTGCGCCCGCCATGTGCCTGCATGTTTCCGGCATGTTCGGTCGCGAACGACATTGCCTCGCTCCCGTCCTGCCGCTGATCGCACATCCCCACAACTCCAACTCGGTCGTGGTCGTCGACCTTGGAGTCGACGTCGATTCCTTGATCCGATGGGATGCGGAACGCATTCGCGAAGCCTTGTTCACCAAGGGTGCCGAGATTCGTCCACCGTTGAAAGAAGTACGACTCAATCGGTGTCCCTTTGTCGCCCCGTTGAGCGTCCTGCGAAGGCAAGACGCAAGACGGCTGAACGTCGACCTAACGGTGGCCGAAAGTCGAGTGCATGCGCTCAAGTCAAGCGCTGGACTGCGCGACAAGATTCGGTCGGTGTACTCGCAACGTGCTAAGGAACCCACGGGCGATGTCGACGCAAGCCTCTATGAGGGTTTCATCAACGATGCGGATCGGAGTCGCTGCGCGAGCGTACTGCAGGGATTGCTGCGGGGAGATGGCATTCGCGAAATGGACTTCGAGGACGTACGGCTGCACACACTGCTCTGGAGGTTGCGGGCGCGCCGCGACTTCGAGGCGTTGGCGGCGAACGAAAAGCCGGTCTGGCGGGAGGAAGTTGGAAGTCGGCTGACAGATCCATCGTTGCGCGGCATTACGCTGCAGCAGTTTCGGACGGCTCTCACGCAACTCCCCGATGGCAGCGATGTCAGGCGCGCGCTGGAGACACACGCGGACGAAGTCGAAGCATTCGTCCGTTAGTGGCCATCGATCACGCGGCGCGATCCAGCTCGAGGAGGTGGCTGCGGTAGGAGGACAGTTCTGGGTCGAAGTCGATGTCGGCGGGTGGTGTTGTCACGGCAGCGCCCCAGTACTCGCCACCAAGCATGACGGCATCGTGTAAGTAGTCTCTCCAGGGATAGACCCGGTCTGCGAAGTCGGGGCGGTCGAAGAAGTAGCCGAGCTTGCGCCGCTCACGGAGGTCACGCAGCACATCCGCGGGAGCGCCATGCGCCTCGGCGTACGCGATATTGTTCTGCATCCGCTCCTCGGAAGCGATCACGAACAGGCACATCTCGGCGTCCGCATTCAGCATGATGAATCCCGGGGGATCGGCCACGAGGTAGTGCTCAACGTAGTCGTTGCGGGCACGGTGCTGTTGGATCCAGGCGCGGACTCCGGAGTCAGCGAGAAACGGCGGCAACTCCAACGCCAACGTCGACAGAAGGATTCTTTGCTGGTCGACGAGGTACGCACGCTGGAGAGTGCGCGCGAACGAGACGACGAGGTCGAGCGTCTCGTTGCTGCTCTTGGAGATGTAGCGGTCGATGAGCCCGTCGTTGAACGCCTTGACCGCGATCTTCTCGTCGGCAACGCCCGTCAACAACACCTTCTTCACGGTTGGGTCGTGAATCTCGTTGCAGAATTCGAGACCGCTCATGTGTGGCATCGCGTAGTCGACGATCACCACCGAGGTTCGCTTGAATCGGTCGGTGACCTTGATTTCCTCCTCGATCATTGAGAGATCGAAGTGAATCGTGCCTTGCCACTTGGCTCGGTCGCACTTCAGGCACCGCTCCGGAATCGTTGGCAGGCTGAGCTTCTGATTTACATAGGCGAGTGCCCGTCGGGGATCGTGGTACAGCTGATACGCCATGTCTGCAGGCATGCGAAGGTCGAGGGTGTGCAGGAATAGCTGATTGTCGTCGACGCCGACCACGGTCGTCGGGTGAAAGTACGGTAGAAGGGACTCATCCGCCATTGGGCGCTCCGGGAAACTCGAGCGTAAATCGGGTGAAGCGTCCCACTTCCGATTCGCAGCGAATCGAGCCCCCCACTCCCTCCATCGCCAGTTTGCAGAAACTCAGCCCGATACCCGCACCGTGACCAATCTCGGTCGTAGTGAAGAAGCGTTCGAAGATCCTCTCAATGATCTCCGGCGCGATACCGGTGCCGGTGTCCTCGAACACGATGCGGTTGGATCCGTTCGTAGACTTCAGTTCGATGAATATCTCGCCGTGGCCAGCCTTTTTGATGTAGTACAGGCTGTTCTTTAGCAGATTGAACAGCACGTGGATGATGACGACGCGCGGTGCCCATATCTCGAAATCTTCCGTTGCGTCGACGTGAATCAACTCGTGTTCGTCGTCGCTGGTGAACGCGAACCGATCAATCGCTTCCTCGATGCAACCGGCGGCGGAGAAGCGCGAGTACTCCTCTGCACGCACGGGTGACTCGCTCGAGTTCACCAGCAGCATGTCCACCATTCGGTTCGAGTACTCGATCTCTCCACTGATCCGCTCCAAGCTTCGCTTGAGCCCCTCCATATGCGAGCGGCGCAGAGACTCCGCTCCCAGGCCATTGGCGATCGCTAGTTCATGCGAGTGCATCAAAGTTGGAAGGTATTTGCCGATACCTTCGGCTAGCGCACGGATGCCGAGGAATGGCGTTCGTAACTCATGCGCGATCGTCGATCCAACCGCGGCCATGGTGCGCAGCTTCTCGTACTCGATCATGTCGCGGTGTCTAATGGCGAGGCTACCGACGACGATGATGAAGCCATAGATTGGCATTGGATGGAGAAATACGCGTGCGAACTCGTCGAAGTTCGGCTCCGGTACTATGAAGAGAACTATCCCGATCACGAGGGCATTGGCCGCGGACCACAACAGAGTCGCGAGCAGCCCATCGTTTATCAGAAGAATGAAGATGAAGAGCGCGACAATGTTCTGAAGTGGCCAGATTACGTTTGACGCGCCGAGGTTATCCGCGGTGAGTGCGTTCATTGCGAGGAGGTAGCCGAAAACAAAAGGCAGTACAAACGTAACTCCGCACATCCAGTACATGACCAGCCAGCCTTGGTACCGACGCTCGAGTTCATCGACGAGAATTGCGGGTACACAAAGCAGAGCCCCCAGAGCGCGCACCACGAAGCTTTCGTAGTCGTCCGGGTAGATGTACCCCCAAACAAAGTAGTATCCGAGTAAGGACACTACGCCGCACCAACCGAGGAGCGGCATATGGCGACGGGAATACTCGACGCTGCGATTTGCAGACTGCCGCAATCGAGCGACTCTACGCTTCGCGAGTGACGCAATGGTTCCTCTGTTCTTCATGTGAGTAGCGTGTGAAGAGCTTCCTGCCGCTCGGGCGTGAGACGTCGGAAACAGAGCAGCAAGCGCTCTTCTTCCTCCGAAAGATCACCGCGGAGTACCCGTTCGATGTGTGTGAACATCATCGGTTCGAGTGCCTTTTCGCGAGCGTGTTCGGGAAGCCCGTTGAGCGAGTAGTCCAGTCGGATGATGAGCTCCGCGTTCATGCTGCGCCGGTAGAGGCGCGCCATGTTTGCGAGTTGATTGCGTAGTTGGCGGGGCAGTCTGACGACGAACTTGTCCGTGATTTCCTTCTTCATGTTCTCCTCCTCCCAGGACCTCACCGAATCTAGCTTAGTACCAGCACATCGACGCGTTCAATGATGGCGCGGTGCCATCACTTCGCTCGTGGTTGTTCGCGTATCATTGAGGCCGTCTCAGGTTGGAAATCGGTGATGTCCAAATCGATAGCCGTGCGAAAGGCAGCCACGTTGATGCTTCTTCGTGACTGCGACTCCGAGCCGGGTTTCGAAGTATTCATGGTGGAGCGGCCTGGTGCGGCTGCGTTCGGTGGTTTGCACGTGTTTCCGGGGGGGAAGGTGGATCCCGCCGACTCCGTCGATGCGGCGCACTGTTCGGGGCTGAGCAGCGAGGAAGCCGATGCGATCCTGGGTCTCGAACGTGATGGACTGGCCTACTGGGTCGCGGCGATTCGCGAATCGTTCGAGGAAGCCGGCGTGTTGTTCGGTCATGTCGACGACGAACTCGTCGACTTCACGCAGCCGGAAACCGCGGTTCGGTTCGACACGTTACGTCACGCGCTGCAGGCTGGTGAACTCAAGATGTCCGAGATGTGTCATGCGGAGAGGGTCGTGCTGGCGGCGGATCGCGTGCACTATTTCAGCCATTGGATGACGCCGGAGGGGGCTCCGGCGCGGTTCGACACGCGGTTCTTCGTGGCGGCGATGCCAGGCAACCAGAGCGTGGCGCACCACGAAGTGGAACTGGAAGGGGGCTCGTGGGTGAGTCCCGCGGCCGCGTTGGAACATCACCGCGCGGGGCGCTGGCGCATGATCCATCCTACGCTGCACAGCCTCGAAACCTTGCAGCGGTTTGGCTCGGTCGACGAACTGATTGCAGCAGTGAGGGTGCGTCGCCACCTCCCGGAAGTGACCCCGGAGTGGCATGCGCAGGGCATGCAGTACGGCACCGTCTCTGTCGCACGGGGTCGCGCGGGGGCTGGAAAACCGCGTGGTTAAGCGTTACGGTCACGCCACGCTCGCGGCTGCTCCAATCGAGAAGTAGATGAGTCTGAAGTCCGAGACCGAACCCGCCGGGTCACCCGCCAACTTCGAGGAGCTGCTCCAGGCGGCGATGTCGAATGACGACACGCCCCCAGAGCCGGTGCTGGAAGCCGAGACGCCGCTCATTCTGTTGGTCGACGACAAGCCGGAACTGTTGACGAGCCTTTCCGAACTGGTGCGCGCGCACGGCTACGATGTCGTCGAGGCGCTCGGCGGCGGCGCCGCCAAGGATGCCTTGGAGTTGCACGAATTCGATGTCGTGCTGCTCGATCTGATCATGCCAGAGGTCAGCGGTCACGATGTGTTGGAGTACGCGTCGGAACGCGGCTTCACGTCGAAGTTCGTCGTCGTCAGCGGCGATGCCAGCTTCTCGGGTGTGCGTCAGGCGCTCACGTGTGGAGCGTTCGACTTCGTCAAGAAGCCGTACGAAGCCTCTGAGCTGCTCGCGGCACTGGAGAAAGCGCTGCGACACCGTCGCCTCGAGCAGCGCAATGAGCTCATAGAGAACAAGCTCTTCATGTCGGAGCAATTGCATCGCTTCATCGTCAACCATTCACCCGATCTGGTGTATATCCTCGATCGCAATGGTTGCTTCTCGTTTCTCAATGATCGAGTCGAAACACTGCTCGGTTACAACAAGGAAGAACTGATCGGTAAGCACTACGCCGAGATCGTCTACGAAGAGGATCTGGAGGCGGCGCGCAACCTGTTCAATGAACGAAGAACGGGTGATCGGGCTGCGGGGAACACGGAGTTGCGGTTGCGATCGAGGCGATCGCGAAGCGCCGACCGCCCCTTTCAGAGTCAGCTGGTATGGATGGATCTGACTGCCCAGGGCATCTATAGCGACAGCCAGGAGCGCACGCGCGAGAACTTTCGGGGTACTTACGGCACCGCGCGGGACATCTCTGAGCGTAAAGAAGCCGAGCAGGTCATCAACTTCCAGGCGTACCACGATCTCCTCACGCACCTGCCCAACCGTGCGTTGCTCAAAGATCGACTGAGCCTCGCGATTGCACACGCGGGACGCAACAAGCGACGGCTTGCGGTGATGTTTCTCGACCTCGACCGCTTCAAGATCGTCAACGATACGCTCGGCCACACGATGGGCGATCGATTACTCAAGGCGGTTTCCAATCGCCTGCAAGGCTGCCTGCGCCGTGGCGACACACTGTCGCGCTTCGGTGGGGACGAGTTCACTCTGCTACTACCGGAAGTGCGCACGAGGGACGATGTCGTCGTCATTGCGGACAAGATACTCGACAAGCTGGCAGCACCGTTCGTGATCGACGGACACGAGCTGTTCGTGGGCGCGAGCATCGGCATTGCGATGTACCCGGAAGCCGGTGACACAGTCGAGTCGCTCATTCAGAGTTCCGACATTGCGATGTATCACGTCAAGGGTCGAGGAAAGAACGGCTACCAGTTCTTTTCCGAAGAGATGAACTACAAATTCTCCACACGCCTGTCGCTCGAGCGTGAGCTGCGCAATGCACTGATCAGCGGCGAGCTGCGCGTGTTCTATCAACCGCAGGTGTCCCTCGACAACGGCCGAATCATCGGCGTCGAAGCGCTCGTTCGGTGGCAGCATCCGCGGCTTGGACTGATCGCGCCCGACGAGTTCCTGTCGGTTGCGGAGGAGACCGGCCTCATCACCCAGGTGGACGAGTGGGTGCAGGCTCGCGCATTCCAGGACATTGGCGAGTGGCGACGATCCGGGTTGGATGGCGTTCGCTTGTCGGTCAACATTTCGGCGCAGCAGCTCGAGCAGGATGGATTCGTCGACCGGTTCTTCAGCG
>JBFKCZ010000155.1:0-6381 GCA_041620035.1 Pseudomonadales bacterium | reverse complement strand
GTGGCGTGACGAATGGTTCGCCAAGGCAAAGGCGAAAGGCGGCTGGGATGTGACCAAGTGGCCGAAGGAATTCGGCGGTCCGGGTTGGACGCCGACACAGCACTACATCTGGGAACAGGAAACCGCGCAGGCAACCACGCCATGGGACATGCCGTTCGGCGTCGGCATGCTCGCGCCCATCCTCATGGGCTATGGCAGCAAGGAACAACAGGATCGCTTTCTACCCGACATCCGGGCGCGCAAGGTGAACTGGTGCCAGGGTTACTCCGAACCCGGCGCCGGCTCCGACCTCGCCGCACTCAAGACCAAGGCCGTGCTGTCTGCGGACGGCAAGTACTACACCGTCAATGGCACGAAGATCTGGACGACCGCCGCCCAGATCGCCGACTGGATCTTCTGTCTGACCCGCACGCAGGACACGGGCATCCGCCAGGAAGGCATCACCTTCCTGCTGTTCCCGATGAAGCAGGAAGGCATCGAGGTGAAGCCGATCATCACTCTGGGCGGCGCGCACTCGGTGAACATGGTGCACATCACCGACGTGAAGGTGCCTGTCGAGAACCGCATCGGTGAGGAAGGCAAAGGCTGGACCTACGCCAAAGGCCTGCTGCAGCACGAGCGCACGGGGCTTGCAGGCATTTCACGCTCGCTCGTCACACTCGAGAAACTGAAGGAACAGGCCGAAACGGTGAAGCGTGGCAACGGCACGCTCATGGACGACCCGGCGTTCCGCGCCAAAGTGGCCACCCTCGAAGTGGATCTCATGGCGCTCGAATTCACCGAACTGCGCAGCCTCGCAGCCGCAGCACGCGGCGGTGCGCTCGGTCCGGAGTCTTCGATCATGAAGCTCAAAGGCACGGAGATTCAGCAGCGCATCGCCAAACTCACCGTCGAAGCCGGCGGCATCTACTCGGCGGGCTGGGGGATGCCGGTGGGTGCCAAATTCGCGAGGGGCGGCATGGCCAGCTACCTGGCGAGCCGCGCCTACACCATCTACGGCGGCGCAAGTGAAGTGCAGAAAGACGTCATCGCCAAGAACGTGCTGGGCATCCGCACGTCCACCACGTGAGCTGAAGAGAAACCGATGAATTTCAACTACAGCGAAGAACAGCAGTTACTCAAGGACAGCGTCGAGCGATTCGTAGCAGACAACTACGGTCTCGAGGCACGCATCAAACTCGCCGACGCCGAACCCGGATTCTCGCGCGATCACTGGAAGTCGATGGCGGAACTCGGATGGCTCGCGCTGCCGTTCACTGAAGCCGACGGCGGCTTCGGCGGCACGCAAGTGGAAACCATGGTGTTGATGGAATCGTTCGGCAAGGGCCTCGTGCTCGAACCGTATCTCGCGAGCATCGTGATGGGCGGTGGCGCACTCAAGCGCGGCGGCAGTGTGAAGCAGAAAGCCGCGCTGCTGCCCAGCGTGATCGACGGCAGCGTGCAACTCGCGCTCGCCTATGCGGAGCAACAGGCGCGGTTCGACCTGGAAGACGTCGTCACCACGGCACGCACCGAGGCCGGCGGCTACATCGTCAACGGCACCAAATCGGTGGTTCAGAACGGCGCTACCGCCAACTACTTCATCGTCTCGACGCGTACCGGCGGCGGTCAGGTCGACACCAGCGGCATTACCCTCCTCCTGATCGATGCAAAGGCGGACGGTATCAAACGCTATGACTACCCGACGGTCGACGGACTGCGGGCTTCCGAAGTGACCTTCAAGGACGTTCGCGTCGGCGCCGATGCGATCATCGGCGAGGCCGGCAAGGGCTTCGAGATCCTTCAAGCCGTGGCCAACGACGCCATTCTTGCCCTGTCGGCGGAAGCGGTCGGCGCCATGGAAGTGCTGTACAAAGATACGGTCGAGTACACCCAGCAGCGTCAGCAGTTCGGCCATCCGCTGTCCGACTTCCAGGTGCTGCAGCATCGTATGGTGGAAATGTTCATGGAGTACGAGCAGTGCAAATCGCTGCTGTATCGCGCAACGATGGAAACAGCGAATGGCGCCCCCACTGCGCAACGCACGATTCACGCGCTGAAGCACCTGGTCGGCCGGTCCGGCACGTTCATCGCAGAGAACGCCGTTCAGCTGCACGGCGGCATGGGCATGACCGAGGAACTGCGCATCGGCCACTACTTCAAGCGCCTGCTGGTGATCGACATGCAGTTCGGCAACGGCGATCATCACCTGCAGAAGTTTGCTGCATAGCAGAGTTTGTGGGAGCGGGCTTGCCCGCGAATTCGCGGCCAGGGCCGCTCCCACACGTTAATCGCCCGAGGGAGGAATGCCATGTCCTACCGCCATCTGCTGTTCGACATCGATCGCGACCGCCATGTCGCGACGATTACGCTCAACAAACCGGAACGGCTCAACGCAATCGACCAGCAGGACAAGGTCGACATCCTCGACGTCATCGCCAAGGTGCAGGCCGACGACGACGTCTGGGTGGTGATCTGGACCGGTGCCGGCCGTGGATTCTGTTCCGGTGCCGACCTGCAGGGCCCGCCACCCGATCCGAACGATCAGTCGCTGAATGCGCTGCTCGATGAAGAAACCTGGGTCAGCCGCCAGGGAGCCGCACTCTACGCCATCGACAAACCGATGATCGCGGCGGTGAACGGCGTCGCCGCCGGTGCGGGCTTCTCACTCGCGTTGTGCTGCGACATGCGCATCGGCACATCGCACAGCCGCTTCGTCACGGTGTTTCAGGAGCGCTCGCTGCCGCCGGAAGGCGGCATGTCGTTTCTCCTGTCGCGCATCGTGGGACTGTCGCGGGCGATGGACCTGTCCCTAACCTCCCGACGGGTGGAAGCCGACGAAGCGTATCGCATCGGTTTGCTGGATCGGCTGGTGGATGCCGATGCACTCATGACTACCGCCAACGAACTCGCCGACCGCATCTGCCACCTGCCGCCCGCCGCCGTACGCGTCACCAAGCGCGCGATCCGCGCGGGCCTGGAAGCCAGCTTTGCGGAGGCAACCGCCAACGAAACCAAGTACGGCGGCATCGCGAGGCGCGCCAAGGTGGACGCCGAAGAATCGAGACAGTCGTTCCTCGAGCGGCGCGCCCCGAAGTATCTCGGGCGCTGAGAAGGAGCAAGCCCATGAGTGAATCCACAGCCCCAGTCATGGGGAATCTGTTCACCCCGGAGTTCGTCGCGGATCCCTATCCCACCTACCGCCAGATCCGCGAATCCAACCCGTTCTTTCGCATACCGGGGACACAGGATTGGATCACCGTCCGCTACAACGACTGCGTCGAGGTGCTGCGCGACAAACGCTTCGGCATCGACAACGATCGCCGCATGCGCGAAGGTCATGGCGACGACTACATGTCGGTGCCGGCCTACGCGAGCCTCGCTCACATGATGCTGTTCAGCGACCCGCCCGACCACACGCGGCTGCGCAAGCTCGTGGTCAGGGCATTCGATGCGCGCAGCGTCGAGAAACTTCGCGCGATGATTCGCGGCGTCGCGAAGCAACTCGTCGACGACATGCTGCGTGCCGATCGGGGCGACCTCCTGACCGCCTTCGCTCGACCGCTGCCGATCACCGTGATCTGCAAGATGCTCGGCATACCGGACGAAGATCACCACCGCTTCACGGCCGTGGAGGATCGCGCCGGCCGCATACTCGATCCCACGCCCATGTCACAGGAGGAACTCGACGAGGCGAATGCCAACACACTCGCGTCCGCCGCCTACTTCGAAGCGCTGTGCGCCGAACGTAGAAGGGCACCCAAGGACGATCTGCTGACGGCACTGGTCCAGTCGGAAACCGAGCACGGCAAGCTGAACTCCGATGAGCTGACCGCCAACATCGCACTGTTGTTCGGTGCGGGCCACGAAACCACCGTGAATCTGATCGGCAATGGTCTGATCGCCCTGCACCGCAACCCGGAGCAGCTTGCGCTGCTGCGTGCGCGGCCGGAGTTGATCCCCAATGCCGTGGAAGAACTGCTGCGCTACGACTCGTCGGTACAGCTGACGGGACGCGTCGCGCTCGAAGACGTGGACGTCGCCGGCCACCACATCGCAGCGGGTGAACAGGTGCTCACACTCGTCGGCGCCGCGAACCGCGACCCCGAGGTCTACGAGCGGCCCGACGAACTGGACGTCGAGCGCGCCAACATCCGGCCGCTATCCTTCGGCGGCGGCATCCATCATTGCCTCGGTGCGCAACTCGCGCGTATCGAAGGCACCGAAGCGTTCGCCGAACTGCTGGGGCGACTGCCGAATCTCACCCTCGAGAATCTGGATGCACCGCGCTGGCGGCCGACGATCACGTTACGCGGCGTATCGGCGCTGCCGGCGCGCTGGTAGCGGCTGCTGCCTCTGTGGGAGCGCCCTTGGGCGCGAACGGACGAAATCAACAAGTTATTCGCGGGCAAGCCCGCTCCCACAAGCTGCGCTCGAGCTTTAACGACACGCTCCTTGAGCGCGAACTGCCGGAACATGAGGCCATTCGCGCCCAAGGGGCGCTCCCACAGAAACCTCGTCAAACGTCTGCCTGAATGAGGTACGGGCCGGTCGTTTGCAACGCCGTGCGGAGCGCACGGTCGAATTCCGCGCAGCTCGCCGCCTTCGCACCGGGCACGCCCATGCTGGCCGCGAGTTGTACCCAGTCGATGTCCGGATTCGACAGATCGAACAGGCTTGCCGCTTTGCTGCCCACTTCGTTGATACCGAGTCGACGGTACTCGACATCGAGAATGTTGTAGGACCGGTTGGAGAACACCACCGTGATCACATTCAGGCGCTCACGCGCCTGGGTCCACAGACATTGATTGGTGTACATCGCGCCGCCATCGCCCAGTAGCGCGAATACGCGCCGGTCCGGGCATGCCACCGCAGCACCGGTCGCTACCGGCCCGCCCTGCCCGATCGAACCACCGGTGAGGTTGAGCCACGTGTGCCGTGCCGCACGCTGCAACACGGGATACGCCGCACCACCGCCACCGGAGTCCACGGCGACGATGCTGTTCTCCGGCAGGTGATGGGCGAGTACGCGCGCGACGTTGCCGGTGCTCAACGGACCGTCGGGAAGCGGCGGACGCTGGCCCGCGGCCGGCTCGTACGGGGGTGCACCGAGGCGTTTGGCCAGCGCGCTCAACGCCTGCACGCAATCCTCGTGCCGATGCGCGAGGCGCACGACGGTACAGTCGGGCGGTACGAGATCGCTCGGCATGTTGCGATAGGCAAAGAAGCTCACCGGCGCTTCGGCGCCCACCAGCACCAGCCGCTTCACGTCCTTCAGGGTGTCGAGCACCTGTTCGGGGAAATAGGGCATGCGGGTCACCGGCGGCAGATCGGGGCCGGATTCGACGCGTGCAGGGAATGTCGTCGAGTAGAGGCGCGCACGGGTGTGCGCCGCGATGCGCCCCGCCGCCAGAATGCCCGCCTCGGTGAGCGCCGGACCATCGAGTAGCAGCAGCGTATCCGAATCGATCAGCTCCGCCACACGTTCGATCGTTTCTCCACCGACGTGCGGGCGAGAGGCGCTGCGTGGTTCACCGCTCGACAGGCGACCATCGCCCCAGGCGCAGTCGGCCGGCACGATGAGAGTGGTGATGTTGCCGAGCGGATTCGGATTCGGCGCCATTGCCGCGGCGACGGCGGCACGCGCATCCATACCGAGACCTTCCGCGGTGCGTGCCGTACGAATCCAGCTGGAGACCGGCTTGGCCACCGCTTCGATGTCCGAGGTCAGGGGCGCATCGTAGGCGACGTGATGAACGGCATGATCGCCGACTATGTTGATGAGGGGCGTGCCGGCACGGCGCGCATTGTGCAGATTCGCGATGCCGTTACCGAGCCCCGCACCCAGGTGCAGAAGGGTCGCGGCCGGCCTCCCCGTCATGCGGCCGTAGCCGTCGGCGGCGCCCGTGCACACGCCTTCGAAAAGACACAGCACGGCGCGCATGCCGTCGATCGCGTCGATGGCCTGCACCATGTGCATCTCGGACGTACCTGGATTGGCGAAACAGACGTCGACCCCGTCCTGCAGCATCGACCGCACCATGCTCTCTGCACCATTCATGTCTTCTCTCCCGATGATTCATTGAACAGCCGCGCGAAGTGCGGGGCCACGAAGCGCCCATAGCCCCACCACCCTGCGGCGAGCAGCGACCCGCCGAGAATAGGACCGGCGCGGTCGAGTACCCAGAGCGGCCACAAGAACGCAAAGATCGCATTCAGGAACGATTCGGACGCAAAGCGAAACACCACCTCGAAGAGCTGTTGACCCAGCAGGGTCGCCATATCGGTTGCGCCGACGATTTCATCCGCGAACGTTCCAATCTCGAGGGTTACGAAAGCGACCAGATATCCGAGTCCGAAGAAGCCGCCGCCTCGGCTCGCCCACAACGCCATCGATCGTTC
>JBFKCZ010000154.1:0-6412 GCA_041620035.1 Pseudomonadales bacterium | reverse complement strand
CATCACGAATCCCGTCGTATGGCTCACGCGGCGACTATCCCTGAGTCCGTCTGGTTCGAGGGCATTGTTGACGCTCCGCGCCTCCACCCGCAACCGGTTCCACCTTTCCTGACAACGGGGCGGTGTCTGCGTCTAGGTGAATGGGACCGTCGGGTGTGCGGTGGCTCGCTGCGTCGGTAGAATCGGCCCGTCGGGTGGGGGGAAAACATGGCTTACGAATACGGTTCGATCGACCTTGGCATCCGCAATCCGTTTCGCCTCGAAGGCGCGGTGCGCACGGTTGCGGGGGTCATCATCGGCGCGCTGGGGCTCTTCGCCCTCCTGAACGTACAGGGGATGGTGGAAGGAGGCCAGCCGATTCGCGGCTGGTTGTCGCTGGCACTGGGGGTGGTGCTCATTGCCCGTGGTGCCGCCGACGCCGGCATCGGCATCTTTCAGATGATGCGCTTCTTCGTGGGCCGCGCCGTGCCGACGAGTCTGGCCCGCAACGTCGCGCGGAGCGAAGTGGGGCGGGACGAGCCCGAGGCTGCCTACTCGGCGCAGCAGATCGAGCAGATGCTGCAGGGCCGGAAGAACCTCACCTTCGCCGAGCCTCCGGATTGGTTCTCGAGACTCGTACACACGCTGTTCGCCCGCCTGCTGTTCCTGCCCTACAGCTACCGCAACCTCGCGCTGCAGATTGGTCGCGCCCTGCTGCAGACGGCGATCGCCTTCCTGTGCTTCGGACTCGCGTGGTTTTCCGGCACCACCGGCCTGACCACGATCGGCGACACACCCGTACTCGACTGGCTGGCGTTGATCCTGGCCGGCTATCTCTTCTGGGCGTGGTGGTCGCGCCGCGGTGCGGTGAATCGGGTGCTCACCGAAAAGTCCTCTTCAGTGAGCACATTCAAACTCGCTATGTGGATTGCGGCAGCCGTGCTTGCGCCCGTCGGCCTGTCGTTCGTTCACGCCAACGTATTCGTGTTGCCAGAGGTGCCGCTGCCGGCCGGCGGCTACGTGCTCCTGATCACGCTGCTCGGCGTTGCGGCGGCGGTGCTTGCGGGTCTGTTGATTTCGGCGCGAACCGAGCACGTGACCCCCACGGTCGAAGTCTCGGAGTATCGCGACAACTGGCAGGAGTCGATTCATCCTCAGGAGATCTTCATCAACTTCGAAAACATCGTGATGGCCAACCGGCGCTACAAAGAAGTGCCCAACCGCGTCTATCGCGACTTCGACGCCGAACTGGTGGAAGAGGGCAGCGACGGCAAAGGCCGTTTCGGCGGCGAGATGATTCAGGAGACCCAGCCGGAGCATCGCGAGTTGCCGGTGACGCCGACGTTTCGCTACCTGCGCATCGGTGGAACAGCGCTGGGCCAAACGCTGCGGGTGGTCGCCGCGTTCGCGCTGTTTCTTTACGTGCCCGACCTCGCCGCGATCGCCAACGCCACCGATCCGGCGACCGTTGCCGCAGCAACTTCCGCTGCCGTGCATCCGATTCTGATCGCGACGATTCTGGGACTGTTCGGCGCGATGATCGCCAATCATGCTCATGCCTTCTGGTCGGAGATTCAGTTCGAATCGCTGATCGTCTACTTCCGCTGCCAGGGCACCTACACGGAGTCGAAGCTCTCGATGGGGGCCGGTATCCACGACAGTACGCGCTCGGAGAACGTCGTCGTGCGTTCGAGCATGACGCCGTGGGTGATTGCCTGCCGCGTACTGACATCCACGTTCGGTGCGAGCGGCACGCGCAACCTCGAGTTTCCGCGCTACGTACTCGAGATGCGCCGCGCCGACGACGATCTGCAGGCGATCATCGGCGACCTGCGGGGCTTCATGCGCAAGCGCGAGGCGATCGCCGGCATCAACAACGAGAAGGATCTCGCTGCGGCGGCGCGGATCTTTCAGGTCAATCAGCAGACGCGTGCGCCGCTGGATCGGCCAACCGAGGCCGACCGCATCGGCCCGCCCCCACAGTCCAATGGCGAAGCCGAGATTTGAGGAGTATCGAGATGCCGCGCAATCAACAGGTGCTGATCGACTCGCTGCCGCAGGGGAAGCTGCGCGCAACGGACTACCGGGTGGTGGAATCGGACGCACCGGAGCCGGGTACTGACGAGGCCCTGGTCGAAACCACGGCGTTCGCGGTGGTCGCGGGTGCGCGTGCCGGATTGCAGGGCAGTGCAAGCTACGCCGGTGCGCCCAAGACCGGCATCGTCATGGGCGGTACCGGTATCGGCAGGGTGGTGCGCAGCAACGTCCCGGGCATTGCCGAGGGCGCGCGCGTCATGGCGCCAACGGGGTGGCAGCGCTACTCCGTACACAAGGCGAAACAGTTGACGGTGATTCCACCGGATCACGATCCTATCCACTACCTGGGTCCCCTGGGCGTGAACGGCCTGACGGCCTATTTCGGTTTGTTCGATGTGGGCCAGCCCAAACCCGGAGAAACGGTGATGGTCTCGGCCGCGGCGGGCTCCGTGGGTCACCTCGTGGGTCAACTGGCGAAGATCAAGCAGTGCAGCGTCGTGGGTGTCACCGGTGCCGACGAAAAGTCGCGCGTACTCGTCGATGAACTCGGCTTCGATGCCGCGGTGAATCACCGCGACGGCGGCTTTCGTGATGCACTCAAGGCGGCGACCCCGAAGGGGGTCGATGTCTACTTCGACAACACGGGCGGTCCGATCCTGGGTGCGGCCCTGTTTCGGCTCAACGTCGGCGGCCGCATCGCGTGCTGCGGCGTGGTGTCGCAATACGACACCCAATCCCCGGAGCCCGGCCCGAAGGGCGTGCCTGGCCTACTCGTGAACAAGCGGCTGACGATGCGCGGTTTCCTGGTATTCGACTTCGCCGATCGCTATGCCGAGGCGCGCGCGGAGATTCATGGCTGGCTGAAGTCGGGACGGCTCATCGCTCGAACCGACGAGGTGAAGGGCCTCGCCGCGGCGCCGGCGGCGTTCGTGGATCTATTGGCTGGCGGCAACCTGGGCACACGCGTGGTGCGGCTCGACTAGCACGACGGTGACGAGTGCGGCTCGCTTCTACACGAGCCGCACTCGATGGGTCGCACTACAGGTCGATACTGAAACTCAATCCCCAGCTTCGGCCCGGCGTGACAGTGCCCGAAGCGAACAGCGGTACGATCGGGAATGGAATCTCGAACGTCTCGTCGGTGAGGTTGCGGCCGAACAGCACCAGCGACATGTTGTTGTAGTAATACCCGATCGACGCGCTCACATCTTCACGCGCATCGAGACCGCCCAGGTCGAGGTTCAGAAGGTTCGTTTCGATCTCGTCGGTCCACGCGTACTTCGCGAACAGTTCGACTTCGCCGGGTCCGACCGGGTAGTTGAACGATCCCCCCAGACCGTAGGTGTACTCGGGGGCATTGCGCGGGATGAGGAAACTCGCATCGACGATCTGAGTCACCCCGTCATTGGGGTTGATGTCGGTACGGAAGTTGTCGTAGCTCGCGTCGAGCCAGCCCATGGTCGCGAACAGGTTGAGATGCTGCGAAGCCGCCCACTGTGCCTCGATTTCGATACCTTGGTAGGTGGCGTCGGCGACGTTGCTGAACACGGTTGCAACGGTATTGGTCGACGGATCGATCTGCACCGAAGATTCCTGCTTGTCCAGGTAGTCGCTGTTGAAGTAGGACGCGTTCAACTGCACGCGGTTGTCGAAGAACCGGCTCTTCATGCCGAGTTCGAAGGTCTTCACGATTTCCGGTGCGTACTGGTCACGGGTAAAGTCCGCGATGTTCTGGTTCACACCGAAGAAGCCGCCGGAATGAAAGCCTTCTGAGTATGACGTGAAGAACATGATGTCGGGCTTGAACTGCCATGCGAGTCCGATCTTGGGCGTCCACTTCGTCCACTTGTTGTCGAGTACCGCATAGGCTGGGAAGTTGTCGACGTTGTTGCGGGCAGCGGGGGCGAGGTACGCCTGGCCGGCCGTGAAGTCTTTGTTCTCGTCCGTGTAGCGCGTGCCGAGGGTCAGCGTCCAGTTCTCGGCGAACTCCCAGTCGGCCTGCAGATAGTAGGCATAGCTCGTCGTGGTCTGGTCTTCGTACAGCCGCTGCGTGTATGCCGGCCCAAGTCCCGCCAGTGTCGCGCCGGTATCGCAGCGCACGTTGCCGAACAGGGCAAGAATGGCGGCTTCCTCGGCGGTACGGCTGCCCGGTGCCTTGGCGGCGATGCCGGGCGTGTTCCAACAGGCCTGGAGCGGAGAAACCGTGATCGCGCCGCCATTCGCTGCGAGCACAGGATTGGGAATGAAGAAGCTCGGTGAACCATAGAGCGGTCCGAACACTGGATCGATCCAGGTATTGTTGGTGAGGTCGTAGCCGCTCAGGCTGCCGACGAACTTCCAGAACTCCCCACCCGTGATCCAGTCCTGCTTGAACTCGCTCTTGTAGTAGTAGGCACCGGCGACAACATTCACGTTGCCCCAGGTCCCCTCGAGGCGTAGTTCTTCACTCAGCTGATCGAAGTCGTTGTTGCGCGAAATGGTTATGTGATTCGCCGACGATCCGTCGAAGTCCAGAAGACGATCCTCGATCATGTCGCGATAGCCCGTCACCGAAACGATCCGTATGTTTTCGCTCAGCTGAAAGCTCATGTTCAGCGTGTAGGCATCCACTTCGAAGTTCGATGGGTTCGGCGTATCGACCGACGTCGAACTCGGTTGGCTCAGATTCGTACGGCAGGGAACCGTTGAATTCCACTGTGAATAGATACCGCTCGCGAAGAGCGTGCACGCCAGGAAGCCGCCGGTCAGGTTGGTCTGACGGGGGTCGCTCGGCGGCGGGGCAACACCTGGGGCCAGATTGTAGTTGGTGAGCGAGCCGCCGCCCTGGCTTTCGTCATTGAACTTCTCGATCGTGAACAACGCCTCGAAGGTGTCGTTCGGTGTGGCCAGCAGGGTGAGACCGAAGTTCTGGTAGTCCTTTTCCGGCATGTCGGAACTCATACCAACCCGGTCGAGGTAGCCGTCGCCCTGCAGGTTCGTATAGAAGACTTTGGCGGCGAGTTTCTCTTCGATCACCGGCGCATTGACCACGCCGCGGAATTCCTGCTGACCCCACTTGCCATAGTCGATCTTGAAGCGCCCGCCCCATTCGCCCGTCGGCCGGCTGCGGATGACGTTGATGACGCCGCCAGTGGTGTTCTTGCCGAACAGCGTGCCCTGTGGGCCGCGCAGAATCTCGACCCGTTCGAGGTCGAAATTCTCGATGATCTGTCCGGACAACGTGCCGAGATAAATGCCATCGGTCATGACGGCAATGGGCGAGTCGAGCGAATTGTCGTCAGTACGGGTCGGGCTGATACCCCGGATGGTGATCGCTGCCCCGCCGGATCTGCTTGGATCTCTCGCCAAATGCACGTTCGGCGCATACCCATTCAGATCGGCAATCGTTCGAACCGTCGAGCGCGCGAGGTCCTTTGCCGAGATGGCAGTGACCGCGAGCGGTACGTTCTGAACGTTTTCTTCGCGCTTCTGCGCGGTGACGATGATCTCTTCGATGACCGGCGAACTCGCTGCGTAGACCGCACCGGGTGCGATCGTCGAAGCCAGAAAGATACACACCCAGCCCGCGGCGCCGCCGCTGATTGACCCCTGCCTCATCTCTCCCCCCTCCAGAAAAAAGAAGACACACCCAACGGGCGCGAGTATCCGGCGCGGCTGCGCCTTGCGGAACTGTCGGTTTTGTGAGGTTTGAGGGGGATTAGCGACTTTTGTTCGGGATACCTGGTCGCGCGTCCGGCCGCGCACGGCGGCCGGACCGCAACCGGTCGTCTGCTCAGTCGAGTGTGTAGGTCACCTCGACCCCGTACGTTCGCGGAGCGCGGGTGGCGGCGTACGACCACAGGCCCGCCACGTCGAAACCGATCCCATAGCCGTCTTCATTGGTGAGGTTTCGACCCCAGGCGCTGACCTGCACCTTGTCGAACGCGAGATTGAACGATGCGTTGATCAGGTTCTGCGCATCGTTACCCAACTCGGGTTTGTTGGCGAAGTCGGTTTCATGCTCGCCGATGTAGTGCCAGCCGACGTTCGTCCAAGCACGGGCTTCGTTCAGCTGCCACTCGTAGGTCGCGCTGAGGCTGCCGGTCACCTTCGGCGCGCGGCGGAAGTCGAGGCCGGACAGATCGACCATGCCACTTGCACCGGTGAACTGAAAGTCGTCGTACTCCGCATCCAGCAGGCCGAGATTGGCGCGCAGGCTGAGCGCTTCGGTGGGGTAGTACAGAAGGTCCAGTTCCAGGCCGGTCATGGTGGCCGTGGATGCGTTGGTGACCAGTGTCACCTGACCCGTGCCGCTGGTTGCCGACGGCAGCTGCAGTTCTTCCTGCTTGTCGTCGTACTCCATGTAGAAGATTGCGGCGTTCAAACGCAGGGTGTTGTCGAGCCACTCCGACTTCAT
>JBFKCZ010000153.1:0-6429 GCA_041620035.1 Pseudomonadales bacterium | reverse complement strand
TCGCGCAGAACGCATCGGTCGGCAGTCTGACTACCACCGTAGCCGACACTGCGCTGCTCCTCGACGTCATGGCCGGCCCCGACCCACGCGACAGAACCTGTCTGCCGCCTCCGCCGTGCAGTTATCTCGGGTCCCTCCGGCAAACCGCGCTGAATGGTCTGCGCGTCGCGTGGTCGCATGATCTCGGATTCGCGGTGGTCGACCCGGAGGTCCTGCAGATCTGCGAACGCGCGGCGGGCCGGCTGATCGAAGCGGTCGGCGCAGCCCGGGTCGAGCGTCGCGTCGCGCTCGAGGACTACATCGTCACCTATTCGCGTATGGAAGGCGTCGATCAGTTCGTGGGAATCGATCGCGATCTCTGGGAACACCGACTCGACGAACTCGACCCGCTGATCGCGCCGGGCTGGAAGTCGGCCCAGCGTGCCACATTGCCGAAGCTCGCGGCGGTAGAAATGGCCCGGCGAGGGTTGGTGCATCAGATGGCAGAGGTCTTCGAGGGACTCGACCTGCTGTTGACGCCGATGATTTCGCTGCCCGCATTCGCCGCCGAAGGTCCCATGCCCACATCGGTGAACGGTGTCCCCGTACATGGCGGCATGTCCGTGATCCACGGCATGCTGCCAAGCCTCGTCAATCTGCCTGCGATCAGCCTGCCGGCCGGGGTGACCACGGCAGGATTGCCGGTCGGACTGCAGGTGATCGGCCCGCGCTACCGGGAAGATCTGTTGCTCGCCGTGAGTAGCCGGTACGAAGCGGCAAACCCGTGGCCCCGCCACTGTCCATCGGCGCGATTGAGCTGACACAGCGATGCCAGCAACGCCGAACGATCAGTTGCCCGGTCGTGGGCAGACCGTGCTGGTCATCGTTGCGCACGCGGACGATGCCGCGCTGTTCTGTGGCGGCACGTTGCGACTGATGGCCGATCGCGGCGCGCGCCTCGTTCTGCTGCGGGTGACCGATGATCGCTACGACTCGGTCGGGCATGGAGTCGATGAGACCATTGCCAGCAACACCGCGCAGCTGCAGCGCGCTGCAACGATTCTCGGAATCAACGAGATCGTCGAACTCGGATGGGAAACCGATCGGCTCGCGGACGAAAGCGAAGTCCGTCTGCGCGAGCGCTTCATCTACCACGTCCGCCGGACCCGGCCGTATGCGGTCATGTCGTTCGATCCATACGGTGCGTTCCACGAAGACAATCAGGACCACATCCGCGTCGCCCACGCGGTGGATGAGATGTACTGGACTGCGCAGTTCGACAAGCACCACCCGGAACACTTTGCCGAGGGACTCGAGCCGCACGGCGTGTACGAACGCTGGTACTTCGCCAGGCGCCTGCTGGAAGTGACCACACCCATCGATATATCGGCCACCATTGCTGCGAAGGTCGAAGCCGCGCTCGCGCATGAAACGATGTTGCGGAACTATGTTCACCAGTTGCGCCTGCAAGCCAGTACCGGGGGGCGGTCCATCGAAGCGCTGGAACGCGCCCAGCACGGCGAACTGCGACCGTTGTTCGAGTCCATGCTCACTGCGGGCGCCAGAGCAACCGGACAACGCCACGGGTTGCCGATGGCGGAAGAGTTCCGCGTGGTGCGATTCGGCGGACTGGAGCGGTTTTTCGAACTGTGACGGGGATGAGGACACACGGGTATGGGTGAACTGGCGATCAACGGCGGTACCCCGGTTCGCGCCGCCGAGTATCCCCACTGGCCGGTATGGGACGATGCGGAACGCACCCGTCTGACCGCCACACTCGAGTCGGGGCACTGGTGGGCCACGGGCGGGTCGCAAGTCCCCGCGTTCGAAAGAGCGTTCGCGGCGTTCTCGGCCGTTGAGCACTGCATCGCCGTCACCAATGGCACCCACGCCATCGAAGTGGCGCTGCTCGGGGCGGGCATCGGCGAGGGCGACGAGGTGATCGTCACCGACTACACGTTCTTTGCCTCCGCCGCGGCGGTGGCCTGCATCAATGCGATACCGGTGCTGGTGGATATCGACCCCGATACGCTGTGCATCGACCCTGACGCCGTCCTGGCTGCACTCACGCCGCGCACCCGCGCGGTGGTCGCGGTGCACCTCGCGGGGCACCCTGCGGATCTCGATCGTCTCACCGACATCTGCAAACGGCACGATCTGGTGTTGATCGAGGACTGCGCCCATGCGCATGGTTCGAGCTGGAAAGGCGTGCCCGTGGGCGGTATCGGTGATGCGGGTACATGGTCATTCCAGCAGTCGAAGCTGATGACGGCCGGAGAAGGGGGCGCCGTCACGGTACGCGATGCAACCACCGCGGCGGCCGTGCGCTCGTACGTAGACTGCGGACGCCGGCCAGGGCAGTGGTTCTACAGCCACTACGTGCTGGGCGGTAACTGCCGGATGACCGAGTGGCAGGCAGCCGTGCTGCACTCACAGCTCGAACGGTTCGCGGTACAGAACCGTGTCCGCAACGACAACGCCCTGTTTCTCAATGCCGAACTCGACAAGATCCCTGGTGTGATACCGCAAAAGCGCGATACACGCGTCACGTCCCAGGGCTACTACTGCTACGTGGTGCGGATCGATCCCAAACGATTCGGGGCTCCTGTCGACAAGGTGCGAACGGCGCTGGCAGCAGAAGGTCTGCCGATGACGGCGAGCTATCCATCGGTGCATGCGCTGGATGCGTTTGCGGCGCAGGACGGTCTGGCACCACGGCAGCGCGCACGACAAGGTTGGCCGGACTATGCGCGTCTCGATCTGCCCAATGCGCGATCGGCAGCCGCGCATACCCTGTGGCTGCGTCACCAGCTGTTGATGGGCACACGCGCCGACGCTGCGTGCCTGGTCGAGGCGCTGGCCAAGATCCACCGGCACACGAACGAACTCGTATGAACGATGCGAACTCGGGTGAACCCGCGTTCGAGGAACGCTCGGCGCTCGAGGTGCTTGCTGGTGCGGGTCGGTACACGGTTTGCGTCAATGAGCCACCGTGGTCGGCGATTGCGCCGCACGTACCGGCGCCGCTGCGCGTGATCGATGCATCGAACATGGACATCGACCACTTGGAAGGTCTGCTCGTCGACGACCCCGATTCCGACACGGTGGTCGGCCTCGGCGGCGGATCGGCCATGGATACGACGAAGTTCCTCGCATGGAAGAACGGCAAACGGCTCGTCCTGGTTCCGTCGATCACTTCGGTGGACGCCGCATTCACCGATGCGGTGGGCGTGCGCGTGCAGCGTAAAGTCAGATATGTGGGCCGCATTGCACCGGATCTGGTCGTGCTCGACGTCGACCTCGTGCGATCGGCGCCGGCACGGTTCAACCGGGCGGGTGTTGGCGACATCCTGTCCTGTCACACGGCGCTGTGGGATTGGCAATATGCAGTAACCCGCGGTAAAGGCGTTGGGTGGGACGTTGAAGCGGCGTCGCTTGGCGTCGCGCTGCTCGAGGAACTCGATGAGCGCGCCGACACGATCAATCACGTCACGCCCGATGCGGTGCGATGGCTTGCGTCGTGCTACCGGCGGATCGGCGCGATGTGCAATCGCCTGCGCCACTCCCGCTTCGAAGAGGGGTCCGAGCATTTCCTTGGCTACGTATACGAACATCAGACGGGGGCGCGCCCGCTGCACGGGGAGCTGATCGCGTTGTGTGTGATGGCGATCAGCACGTTGCAGGACAACGAATCACAACGCGTGCACGACCTCATCGCGCGGTGTGGCGTCCGTGCTCATCCGCAGGACATCGGCATGGATCGCTTGCAATTCGTCGCCGCGCTTACGTCAACTGCAGCGTATGTCGCCCGGGAAGGGCTCGATTTCTCGGTGATCGACCGCGGCGAACTCGATGCGGCGTCGATTGCGCGGGCCTGGGATGCTGTCGCCGGGCTTCCTCGGCGATGAACGAATACTCACTCGAGGAGCATTCATGACACTGCGCTACGGGATCATCGGCGGAGGATTCATCACCGAGTTTCAATTGCGCGCCTTGACCAGTGTACGAGGCGTCGAGGTGGCCGGACTGGTGTCGCGCAGCGCGTCTGCAAAGCTCGCGGCATTCGTGAGGAAACACGAGCTCGGCGCGGGTGTGGTGTATCCCTCCATCGCCGACATGGCCGGCAACGTCGACGTCATCGCTTTCTTTGGGCCCAACTTCACACGGGTATCGGCGTTGGAAGCGGTTGCGGCGGCTGTGCGCAGCGGCGCGCGTTTGAAGGGCCTCATTTGCGAGAAGCCACTGGCACGCAACCTCATGGAGGCCGACCGCATGATGGATATCGCCAGGGAGATCGGCGTTCCGACGGCCTACTTCGAAAACCAGATCCACATGAAGTCCGTGAAGGCCGCGCTTGCCCAACTGGCACCCGTGATGAACGCGATGGGTCCGCTATGCCTTGCGCGCGCCGCCGAGGAACACGCCGGTCCGCACGCCGGCTGGTTCTGGGACCCCACACAGCAGGGGGGCGGGGTGCTCTCCGACATGGGCTGCCATTCGATTGCGCTGGCCTGGTATGCGCTGACACCGCCGGGGAAGTCGCCAACGTACCTGGTACCGCAGTCGGTGAACGCTGAAGTTGGCCTGTTGAAATGGGGTCGGCCGCAGTATCGCGACGCACTTCGCGTCCGTCACGGCGTCGACTACGCGCGACAACCTGCCGAGGACTTCGCGACCGGTATTGTGACCCTTGCGCATCCGTCGGGCGAACGGGTGAAGGCTCAGTTCACGGTGTCGTGGATGAGCGACAAACAAGGGCTGCGTTTGCTGCTCGACGGACTCGGGCCCGGGTACGCATTGGACGCCAACAGTCTGCGTTCGCCGCTGGAAGTGTTCATTGGCGATGAAGCTGCGGCAGCCGTCTCCGATGCCGGGCTCGCACTCGAAAAGTCGACCTCGAGCCAGGGCCTGCTTGCAGTGCAGCCCAACGAGCCGGACCTGTATGGGTACGTCGATGAAAACCTGGATGCCGTGCAGGCCTTCAACGAAGGCCGTTGCGGGCTGCTCGACTGGAATTACGGGCGAGAGATCGTCCGCCTGACGATGGCCGCGTATCTTTCGGCCGAAGAGCGCCGTACGGTGGACCTCACGGATGCGGCAACGGTGGCGCGGCTTTCCGCGTACGTGCCGTTGATCCAGCAGGGCAAGGGCAACGCCGTGCTGCGGAACTAGAAACATCTCACCCATGCAAGATACCCAAGCGGCACTCGACGGCTTCATCGCTCGATACCTCGAGCGCTTTCCGACGTTGTACGACTACTACGATCCGGATTGGCGCTCACCCTGCGAAGTCGCGGAGCCCACTCTGAACGGCGACGGTGATCGCATCGTGCAGTGGCAACCGACCCGGCGCGCATTTGCCGACGACTTCGCGGGCCTCGAGCGTGCGCTCGAGTTCCCGATTCATCCCGACGTGAAGGCGTACTACGGTGCGTACTGGTCGGGGGGACTCGAGGCCACCGCAACCGAAGGTCACGTCAGCCTGTTGTTTCTCTGGAACACGCAGGATGCGGATCGGCTGGTGGAGAACCTGATCGGTCACTCGCTCGCGAAGCGCCGCGCAAAAGCGCCGTTCACCGTGTTCTTCGCATGCACCGAGCCGGACTCGGATCTGTTTCTCGCCGTGGACAACGCATCCGGCGCGATTGTGCTGGAACGTCCCGGCTATAAACCCATACGGCAGGTGGCTGCCTCGCTTTCGGAGTTCCTGCAACGTCTCGAACCCGCGTCACCCGACTTGCACCCGGAGCGTCCGCCGCTTCAGGGTGGCAGCTGATCGGGATGCGCGCGCGGACCCCCTCGTTCATGCCGGTGCGGTGGCCGGCGCTGCATGGCGACGGCGAGTGCGCGACGCTCGGATGCATCGAGCCGCGACCACAGATCCACGAATCCTGCATGGCTTCGGGATTGCACGGTGGACAGGCGTGTCTGCAGTGAGTCGAGCGCCTGGGCGAGTGCCGCGGCGTCGAACGGCTCCGCGGTCATGGCTTCGAACAAAGCGCCGCGATCCGCGCGCGTGCCGCGCACTTCACGTCGCATTTCGCGCATGTGCTGGCGCAGCACAGGCATGAGTTCTTCGCGGCGCGCTTCCGGGAGTTCGCGGAGCACGCGCATGTAACCCATCGTCGGGTCGGGGCCGAAGCCGCTCGGTTCGGGGCCCGTCATGCGTCCGATGACGAATCCGATCAGCATCAGGTTGAGTATCACGGAGGCGATGAGGCCGCCGATCAGCCACTTACTCGACATCTGTGTACTCCTCGATTAGATCGAGCGCGAGCAGGCTCATCGAATTCGTCAGATCGTCTTCCTGGGCTGCCGGCGCCACGGCCATGCCGAGCCAAACGCCGACGAGGAGCGGCACCATTGCAACGGCGGCCGGGCGCAGGCCCCAACGACCGCCGGTGAGCCAGCCGAACAATCCGTCAAACCAGTCGTCGTTGGGCAGCCTTG